>JAFYJP010000121.1 GCA_017538085.1 Bacteroidales bacterium
ATATGAAATATAAAGCCCATTCTGCATGGAATGGGCTTTTTTTATAATAGAACCAATATGTTCCGTCTTCTGCCACTCTCAATAATCCAGGCACTGTGTATTTCCACGGCTCAGATATCTCTGAAAATTGCTATGATGCGTATCGATAAATTCAGCTGGTCATGGAAATTCTTCGGAAATCTATTTACGAACTGGCCGCTTCTCCTTTCCGGTCTTACAGCTCTTTCTGGAACATTCTTGTGGATGTATATTCTTAAACACTATGAATTCAATATAGCTTATCCTTTGTCGGCCATGACTTACATGTTTGGCATGATTGCTGCTTGTTTAGTTCTTCATGAGTCAGTCCCATTCATCCGCTGGATAGGACTGGTATTAATCATCGCAGGTGTAATTTTGGTACAACAACAATAATAGAATGTCAAAAATAAAATTCATAGTGACTGTCATGCTGGTATTCAGCACGTTACTGCTTCAGGCTCAAAGACAAAAAGGCTCTTCTGTCACAGGAACCTATAAAACGGATATTATCAATATGATTTCCCAAAAATCTGCTTCCGTAACTTCAATGCAGTGCTCTTTCAAACAGGAGAAATATGTTTCAGTACTTGCTGAATCTTCTGTTTCTGAAGGCGTTATGTATTATCAGGCTCCGGATAGGCTTCATTGGGAATATAATACTCCAAAACACTCTGCATTTATCCTCAATGGCGATGTAATGTGCTATGAATCAGATAATTCAAAGAGAAAATTAGATGCTGCCAGGAACAAATCCATGTCTGAAATGGTTAAACTTATCGCAAGTAGTCTTAATGGTTCGGGTTTCTCCGACAGCGAAAATTTTAAGGTGGATGTCTTTAAAAACGAATCTTCATATTGTGTGGTTTTGTCACCTCTTAAAAAAAACATGAAGAACTTTATGTCTGAAATGGCTGTTTTTCTCAATCAGAACTATCTTGCCGAATCAATAGAAATGACAGATGCAAACGGTGATATTACAATAATCACTATATCCTCCTGCAAAGTTAACACCGATATACCTTCCGAAGTTTTCAGTATAGAATAACCCAAAAAACTAAACATTTAACAATATACACTTATTGTGGCAAGATTTTTTTGTGGCATATATGATTTTTTCAGGAAACACTTGTCTCTTCTGTGGATAATTCTTTCTTTATCAGTTGTCGTTTTCATTTTCTTCGCTTCACGTGTCAATTTTGAAGAGGATATAGCCAAATTTCTTCCAAAATCAGAACACTCCGATGATATCTCATATATTATTAATAATGCGGGAATTAGCGATAAAATCATATTGAAGATATTCGAAACTGATACTTCCGGAGAACCTGATGTGGAGCTGCTCAATAATGTCACAGAACGTTTCGTTGAAATTGTTGATTCCATAGTCGGTGACGAATATATCTCAGATGTCTTCTACAAAGTTGACCAGTCTGACCAGATGGAGGTGATGTCGTTCATCACGGATAATATGGTGTATTTTCTTGATAGTGCCGATTATCAGCGTCTTGACACCCTAATTAATCGTGAGACAATTGAAAAAGTGTTATCAGCTGACAGAGAGTTGTTGCTTTCACCGGCCGGAACCATAATGAAACGCAACATCATTTCAGATCCCTTGCATATTTCTGCTTCTATCTTCAGTAAACTCAGTCAGTTCAAGATCAGTGACGAATACTCCAATGTCGGTGATTATATTTTCACCAAAAACGGACGGGAAGAAATCATACTAATATCAACGGTTTATCCTTCAAGCGAAACTTCCAGAAACAAACGGATGATTGAAGGTATGGAAAAGAGTATCTCACAGGTTGTCAGTGAGTTCAATAATGAAGTGAAAATAACTTACTTCGGAGCTGCTGCAGTAGCCGTGACAAATGCTGACAGAATTAAGACAGACTCGGTTGTTTCAGTCGTGTTGGCTGTTCTGTTGATTGTTGCTCTGATGTTTTATTTCTTCAGACGTTTTGATGTGTTATTATACCTGTTTGTTCCAGTTTTGTTCGGCGGACTTTTTGCACTTGCACTTATGTCTGTTGCCAAGGGAACAATTTCGGCCATTGCCATCGGAGCGGCATCTATCATTATAGGTATTGCAATCAACTATTCACTTCATTATGTGGTACATAGCAAGTATGTGTCCGGACCTGAAAGAGTGCTGAAAGACATTTCATTTCCCCTCACGATAGGCAGTATTACCACCATTGCTGCATTCCTGAGTTTGTTGTTCATCAGGTCGGGCGCAATGCGCGATTTCGGACTCTTCGCCGCGGCAACGTTAATTGGAACCACACTGTTTGTTCTTGTCTTTCTTCCTCATATCGTCAGAAAAAATGTTTATGGCAGAGATTACAGCACCATCTTCGAAAAATCTCACAAAATAAGCCTTCATACCAATAGAGTTCTTTTGCTGATAGTTGCAATATTAACTGTTTTCTTCGCCTTTTTCTCTCCCAAAACTTCGTTTGAAGGCAATATGAACGCAATCAACTATATGACACAGGAACAACGAGAGTCATTCGAACAGATTAGTCAGGTCAGCAATCTTTCAAAGAGTATGTTGTATAATGTGTCTGAAGGGAAAACTCTCGACGAGGCTCTGATTAATTATGAAAAGACCTGCGAAGTCGTTGATAATATTATTGATACAATTCCAAGTGTAAGTATGGCCGGAATAGGCGGATTTTTGCCGTCTTCCGAAATGCAGAAAAAGAAAATTGAATTTTGGAATAATTTCTGGAAAGACAAACGCGAATCAGTATTGGATGATATCAACGAGGCAGGTATCGCAACTGGCTTTAAGTCAGGTGCCTTCTCGTCTTTTGCGGATATTTTGCTTGCTGATTATGACGTGGTCCCATCTGATTATTTCAAGCTCCTTATTGATAATTTTATGGGGAACTACCTCATCGACAAAGATGACAGAAAAATGGTCGTCTCATTGTTGTATGTTGAACCTGACGATGCACAGACCATAGTTGAGGCAACTCCCGGTCTGACCTTTGATTCAGGAACTATGATGCGGTTGATGATTTCTTCATTGTCTGAAGATTTTGATATGATTGTCTATGTCTGTGGAATCATAGTTTTTGTGTTTCTTATGATATCCTTCGGTCGTCTCGAACTCGGAATCCTTTCATTCCTGCCAATGTTTCTCAGCTGGACATGGATTCTTGGCCTAATGGGGATTTTCGGCATTAAATTCAACATAGTGAATATTATTCTTGCATCTTTTATCTTCGGACTTGGTGATGACTATACTATCTTCATGGTGGAAGGATTGATAAACGAATACGCATACGGGAAGAAGCTTGTGAACACATTCAAAAGTGCAGTTGCTTTGTCGGCACTGACTATGTTGATAGGTATCGGTACACTTGTCTTTGCCAAACATCCGGCCATGCACTCTCTCGGTGAAGTTACCATCATCGGTATGTTGTCGGTTATTGTTATGACATTCATTATACCTCCTGTATTGTTCTCATGGTTGACTAAGAAAAAAGGTACACTGCGGAAAATACCAATAACATTTCTGAATCTTGTCAATACAATCGTATGTTTTATTGTCTTTTTGATTTTAAGTGTTATAGATACAATTGTGGGATTCTTCTTGGTTGTCGTGGGAGGCAGAACCGAACGACACAGACTGGCTTTCCACAAGTTCCTGTGTTTTTCGATGCGTTTAGCTTATAAGATGTTTCCTTTCATTAAGAAGAATTTTATTAATGAATTCGATGAGACATTTGAAAAACAGGGGGTTGTTATTTGCAATCATCAGTCTCATCTCGATTTGCTCCTTATGATTATGCTTAATCCGAAGCTGATAGTCCTCACTAATAAGTGGGTGTGGCATTCTCCTTTCTATGGGTGGATAATAAGGATGGCGGACTATTATCCTATTTATAATGGTATAGATGAGAGTTTTGATAAAATTGCCGACAGGTATAATCATGGTTATTCGATTGTAATATTCCCTGAAGGGACACGTTCCGAAAATTGTAATATACTGAAATTTCATCAAGGTGCCTTTTATTTGGCTGATAAGCTTCATGCAGATATAATACCTGTTATCATTCATGGTGTCGGTCACGTATTCCCCAAGAATGAATTTTTACTTCGCAAGGGGTGCTTTACGACAAAAATTCTGCAACGTATCCCTTACGGCAGCACTGAATACGGTACAAAGGATTTTTATAAGGCAAAAAATATCAGGCATTTGTATGAGGCTGAATATGAGAAGCTTGCTAAAAGCATAGAAACGCCAGGATATTATTCCGATTTGGTCATGCACAATTATATATATAAAGGTGTCAGTGTGGAACGTGAAGTGCGTAAATTGATGAGAGATAACAATAACTTTGAAAATCAAATAGCTGCATTGCCCGAAGAGGGTGAGGTCACCATTACTGACTGTGGGTATGGTGCATATCCGCTTCTTGCCGCGCTTGTGAAGAAACGTCTGAAGATAACAGCAACTGATGCTGACAGGGAAAAGATTGAATTGGCACGGAATTGTGCTTCAGTGCCTTCGAATCTGACTTATCGTTGTGAATGATATTCAATGAGCCCATCCATCGGAACTTTTATGATTGTACCGATATTCAGGTCATACTTTTTAGCCCATTCTTCCAGATATTCTCTGAAATAGAATGCAATTGAACCGACAAATCCCAATTCTTCATTTTGAAAACCGGTGTATTTTGAAATCTGCCAATAGTAGAAGTCATCGAAGTTCTTCATCAGCAGATTGTAGCAGTAGTCATTGTCTATATGTTTCTCGATAAAAGGAGGAAACTGTGCAAAGAAATTGTTGGGGGATGGCTTTGAATACATGCAGTTGAGCACTTCCTCAAAAGTGAGTTTGTATTCGTCTTCCAAAGCTGATTTTATGTCGTCCGGCATTAGAAATCGCATGTAGTCGGTAATCAGCAGTTTGCCTAAATAAGTGCCTGAACCTTCGTCACCGATAAGCCAGCCGACGGACGGCACATTTTCGACAACCGACTTGCCATCGTATAGGCATGAATTGGAGCCGGTTCCAAGTATGCATGCAATACCTTTCCTGTCTTTCAGCACAGCTCTTGCCGATGCGAGCAGGTCATGATATACGAGAGTCGAGGCATTGTGAAATGATGTATTAAGTGCATTTGATACCTTTTTATAGTTAGCCTCGGAAGAACATCCGGTCCCATAATAGTATATATCTGTGATTTCGTCTGCTTCTGTCTGTGCAGCAACTTCGGCCGCAAAACCTTCAAGAAGGCTGGATTCGTGGTAATACGGATTGAATCCCTTGGTAATTACCTGTTTTGCATTTTTCCCATCTATAATTCGCCAGTCAATCTTCGTTGACCCGCCATCAACTATTATAATCATAATCTTCAAATTTAATTTTTTGCGCAAACCTCAGATATGCAGCGTGATTGTCTGCAAGCAGGTTTGCAAACGCAAAAATAGTAAATTTTGCAACAACTAACAGAGAGTTATGAATAATAAAAACGGAAATAATAAATCGAATGTTTAACCAAGGACAATGGGGTCGGACGGTAAACAGTTTGCGCAAATGGGGAAGACAGGTTCAGTGGTTCACCACAAAACGGGCACTAAAACAAGCACTTTCCTTCCGGTTTACTTGGACAACATACAATCCATTGGGATAACGGTCCGTCACCAATTGAACGCTTTCGCTTTCAGCCACAAACGATTCCATCAATTGTCCCATAGCATTGTAAATCCGAACTTCATCCTCGAGTTCTACTGAAAAATTCACGATATCATCGACAGGATTGGGGAACACTGTCAAATCCTGAACGGTCTCTTCCACCAAACCATGCTCGCATTTATGCTCTTCGATTCCAAACAAGTCGAACGCGTCTTTGATGGATTGGAAGCTAGTAATCATGAAGTTATCGTTTAATGTTGTATAAACTATAGTATGATCTGGGGAGATAATAATAAAACTAGGGTACATATTGATTCCATACAAAATCATGTAGTCAAAGCTACCTCCATCTAATCCAATAGTCGGATATTCCACATTAAATTCCTCCTCCCAAAGCAGGCATTTATCATCATGATCCACATTGGTAATCTCCATAAAAAACACGTCACCACTATTGCATCCATAATATGCGTATGCTTCTTCAACATAAGGCATAATCTCGCGGCATCCATCACAATGCCAAAAAAAGCAATCAATGAAAATATATTGTCCACGGTCAAGAATATCGAAAATACGTAATGGGTTTCCATGACAATCCACCAAAGTATAATCAAGTGCAATATTGCCAGGAACAGTTATTGTATCCGATATGCTTTCAGTACCATCAGCACATTGAGAAACAACATAATAGCCGTTATCAAAACGCGCCATATAAGGTAATGTATCAATATAGGTTTCCGTCGTCTCGGAGTAATAGAAAAACGGTAAGTCAGTGGCTTTTTCCCAATACAGTTTATAATTCACGGCGTTATCAGAGCCATCCCACGA
>JAFYJP010000122.1 GCA_017538085.1 Bacteroidales bacterium
CCTCGGTGCCGGTGGTAAGAGCGGCATGCTCTGCGCCTATGAGGCCAAGAAGCGCGTCGGTGTCACCGGTAAGGTCATCGGCATCGCCAATAGCCAAAAGTCCACCCAGCGTATCAAGGACCTCGGCTTCTGCGACATCGTGGAAAGCGCCGCTGGCATGACTCCCGTCCAGGTTTACGAAATGGTTGAACGTCTGACCAACGGCAAGATGGCTGATGTGACCATCAACTGCGTCAACGTGCCGGATCAGGAAATGACCGCTGTGCTCTGCACCAAGGACGATGGTATCGTCTATTTCTTCAGCATGGCTACTAGCTTCACCAAGGCTTCCCTCGGTGCTGAAGGCATCGGCGCCGATGTGAACATGATCATGGGCAACGGCTACACAAAAGGTCATGCGGAGTTCACACTTCAGGAACTGCGTGAATGCCCGAAGTTGAGAAAGATTTTTGAAGAGCTTTACGCTTAATCATTCCAAAATCACATAAAAAAAACAGGTATGACGGTTAATTATCATACCTGTTTTTTTATGCGAATATCATACAATCCTCTAAAAATACGGGTTGCTCCGCTTCTCATAACCGACCTCGGTCACATCACCATGACCAGAGTAAACCTTCACATCATCAGGCAAGACGAAAATCTTATCCCTTATCGATTTTATAAGTGTGTCAAAATCTCCAGTCGGCATGTCAGTCCTGCCGATACCATTCCTAAACAAAACATCGCCTGAAAAAAGAGCCTTCTCCTTTTCACAGTAGAAACAAACACTACCATCTGCATGACCAGGCGTGTAAAGAACTGTCATGCTGGAATTTCCGAAACTGATGACACTGTCCTCGGTGATGGTATATTGTGGAACGAATGACTGATAGTGCATAAATCCCATCGGAGCCATATAAACCTCAAAAATATGAAACAGCCTTCCGGCAGTATAATATATCTCCGGCGTGACACCGTATTTGTCGATAATATATTTGCCTCCCAAGAAATGGTCGGGATGCGGATGAGTTATGACGCATCTCGCAATCTTTATATTATTTTTCTCAACATGTTCATCTAAAACTGTTCTTTCTTCTTCGGTATTAAATCCGGGATCTATCAGGAGTGCCTGTCCGGTTTCATCATACACAATGTATGTGTTTTCCTGAAATATGTTAAAAGTTAAAGTATCTATTTTCATATCAATTATTTTCTGCCAAAATCAGCTGGAATTTCGCCCCATGCCTCCGTATCCCATTTCACGATAGGATTAGGGCAATCGTTATTTTTCAACCATTCCACCGCCTTGTCAACGATGTAGAAAAGGTCTTTGTTTTTTTCACTGCGTTGCAGTTTGGTATTACACGATTTGTGCTTTATCCACGATATGGCGGTCATAGAATCAGAGTAAATTGTAAGATTCGCGCCAGCCTTCCTTAGAATTGCCAGTCCGAAGGCTATTGCAAGAAATTCACCTATATTCTGAGTGCCTTCCTCGAAAGGACCTCTATGGAAGATTTCGGCACCTGTTGCAGTCTCGACTCCCCTGAACTCCAATTTGCCAGGATTGCCGGAACATGCAGCATCGACACAAATACTTGGAATCAAAGGACGATGTGAAGGATCCAACCTGCTATAGTTAAACATCTTGGCTTCATTTTTGCCGACATAATCCCTATAGTCACCATTGAATGCTTCAACAGCCTCTTCGCGTGTGGCAAATGACTTATATATTGCCCTGCATCCTGTCACAGCCTCCCTGCATTCATCCCAACTGTCGAACACACCTATAGTTTTCCCCTCCCAGACTGTATAATATTTATTATTACTCATTTTTTTTCCTGTTTTGTTCTATAATGTAAGTTTCCAAATAATCGAAAATATCGCGCAGATTGGGAATTTTCTTCTCATCAAGCAGAATTGTGGCATTGATGCAGCTTATTTCCGACAATGCGGTGATATATTTCGAAATATCATCTCCGATTACATTATTAAGAATAAAAAGATAATCACACTTTTTGGCTTTCCCGATGATTGAACTCCCATTAACCGTATTCTGAATCAGCAATATTCCCATCTTTCTATCAACATCTTCATAAAAAAACAAAGGATGGGCTATTTCATTCTGAAACATGTCGTCCTGAGATGTTGAAGAGAAGAGATCAACTTGTGCCGAACTGTTTACACCACCAGAATTAGACTGGATGAGATCATCCATTCTGACCAAACTGATACCAAGTTTTTTGTTGATGTGATGGGCAAGTTCGTAAAACGCTTTAGCACAGGCAATTCCGACAACAGGGGTAGGACAGGAAAAGTCCATAGAAAACTTATTGATTTTATTTGCCATCTTAATTGTGGTTGTCCGACCAGGTTTCGAACCTGGAGTCTTCAGAACCAAAATCTGACGTGTTGCCAATTACACCATCGGACAATTGATTTCGGTTTGCAAAAGTAATACATTTTTTCCATTCATTAATATTTGCCCATAAAAAAATTATTATTTTTTTTCGGTTTTAAATCAAGGGCTTTTTATACCTTTGCACAATTAAACATATCAAAATTTTCGAACATGAGAAAATTCAAAATCTGTAACAATACTTTAGGGTGGATATGTTTTGCGATTGCCACCCTAACCTATCTGCTTACACTTGAGCCCACGACAAGTTGGTGGGATTGTGGAGAGTATATTTCAACGGCAGTAAAACTTCAAGTCGGGCATCCGCCAGGAGCACCCACATTCCAACTTCTCGGCAGATTTTTCTCACTGTTTGCATTTGGTGATATTACCAAAAAAGCAATGATGGTCAATACCATGTCGGCTGTATGCAGCGGACTGACCATCATGTTTCTGTTCTGGACCATCACTTTGTTCGGAAGAAAACTGTTCAATGCCAGTTGTTCCGACAAGACATATAAGAAAGAGGACGGCACGATAGCATACGGTTGTGACTTCAGTGCAAAGGAAAACCAATGGAAAATGTGGACTGTACTTGCTGCAGGGTTCATCGGAGCCATGGCATATACGTTCAGCGACACCTTCTGGTTTTCAGCGGTTGAAGGTGAGGTCTATGCCATGTCATCGTTCTGTACGGCTATTGTTTTCTGGGCTATTCTGAAATGGGAACAAGAGGACAATGAAAAGGATGCAAGCCGATGGATTCTGCTTATAGCACTCGTCATCGGATTGTCGGTAGGTGTACACCTGCTGAACCTGCTTACAATTCCTTCAATTGCACTGATTTACTATTACAAGAAATACAAGAAACCCACAGTCGGAGGCGCTATCCTCGCTCTGCTGATTTCCTTCGCTTTGGTTGCAATAGTGCTGTATGGCATAGTACCTCTCGTCGTTAAGATTGCCGGCTCATTCGAGCTTTTCTTCGTCAACAGGCTGAATATGCCAATCAACTCAGGCACATGGATTTACTTCATCCTGCTTACGGCTCTGCTTATATTCCTGTGGATGTGGTCATTGAAGAGAAAGACAATATTATGGAATACGATGGTGATTGCACTGGTATTGTTTCTGACAGGTTATTCAACCTTCTTTATACTGGCAATCCGCTCCAACACCAACACTCCTATCAATGAAGGCTCACCTTCCGACCCGATTACGATGGTATCATACCTCAACCGTGAACAATACGGTTCGGCACCTATTATTTACGGTCAATATTACAATGCTCCTATAGATCATTACAAAGACGGCAAGCCCATCTATGTAAAGGACAAAGAATCAGGAAAATACGTAATGACTGATGATGGTAAGGAAAGTATTCCGGTTTATGACAAGCGTTTCTGCACCATTCTTCCGAGAATGTATGCAAACCAAGATGACAACAAGATTGAAGGATACAAATCATGGGGCAAGGTAAAAGGTGTCCGAATACCAGTCAGACGTAGTGATGGCAGCACTGATGTGCTTTACAAGCCTACCTTTGGCGAGAACATGAGGTTCATGTTCAGATACCAATTTGGTCACATGTATATGAGATATTTCATGTGGAATTTCGTTGGACGTCAGAACAATATTGAAGGACATGGCGGTATTGACAACGGGAACTGGAAATCCGGCATCAAATTCCTTGATGAAGCCCGTCTCGGAAATCAAGATTTGCCCGACAGCATGAAGAATCCTGCCGACAACAGTTTCTACTTCCTTCCACTGATTCTGGGTTTGGTCGGCCTGTTCTACCAAATGAAGAAAGATCCGAAAGACTCTCTCGTGGTACTTATGCTGTTCTTCATGACAGGTCTCGCCATCACCATTTATCTTAACCAAAAGACATTCGAACCGCGTGAACGTGACTATGCTTACGCAGGCTCCTTCTACGCGTTCGCTATTTGGATAGGCATAGGTCTGATGGGTATTGCCAACGGTATCGACAAACTGCTCAAAGGCAAAAACGAGAAACTCGCACTCATAATATCATTCATACTATGTTTGTCAGTTCCTGTCGTCATGGCTCAGCAGGGTTGGGATGACCACGACAGATCCGGCAAATATGCCGCCCGCGATTTCGGTGCAAATTACTTTGCAGGACTTCTTCCAAATTCAGTGCTTATCACCAATGGTGACAACGACACCTTCCCGCTTTGGTATGTCCAAGAAGTCGAAGGATGTCGTACTGACTGCCGTGTGATGAACTACATGCTCTCAGCCAGCGAATGGTATGCACCTCAGATGATGCGCAAAGTCTATGATTCAGAACCGGTTCCTTTCACACTCAAGGAGCAGGATTATTGGAAAAACGTCAACGACGTCGTTGTATATTCCGACAAATCCAATATTTCCTCCATCAATGTCAAGGATTTCATAAAACTGCTCTCAGCAGGCAAACTCAAAGCAAGATTCGGTGACGGAAAATACCGCAACACCTTCCCTTGCAAGACTTTCCGCCTGCCAGTCAACAAAGAGAAAGTTCTCGCCAACCATATAGTTCCTCCAGAACTTGCAGACAAGATAGTTGATGAGATAGTTTGGACCGTCAACACCAACTACCTGACGAAGAACGATTTACTCTTCTTTGACTTCCTTGCAACATTCGACTGGGATCGTCCTCTATACATATCCACTCCTAATATAGTCAGAAATGTATTCGGAGCCGACAAATACTGGTATCTTGACGGTATAGTCTATCGTCTCATGCCTGTTGCATGCAATGACCCAAGTTATATAAGAGGTATCGGAGGCATTGACTATAACAATACTTACGACATTCTGCTCAACAAGACTAAATGGGGTAACCTCAACGACCCTTCAGTCACAGTTGACAGAGAAAGTTCAAGAAACTGTCTGATGATGCGCCAAGACTTCATCCGACTTGCCGATGCACTATACAGGTCCAACAAAGTTGATTCCGCTGCAATAGTAATCGACAAGGCACTTGAAGTATTTCCAAACTATACCATTCAGACAGACTATTATCTGTTCCCAGGTATTGACATCTATTTTGCTGCCAATCAGAAAGACAAGGCAATATCGCTTGCGGAAACGATTCATAAGAAATACATTGATGAGATTCAGTATTATCTTTCTCTCTCTCCAAGATTCAGCGATTATTATTCTGAAGATATGAAAAATGCCCTGTCAGTTATTGCACAGCTTTCCAGAATTCTGGAAGACAACGGAGAAACAGAACTTGCACAGCAATATAAAGATGAATTCTCGGGATTAATTGGAATTTAACAATTAGACAAATGTTGCATATTTCATCACAATATGTTGACTGATTGATTTTAGTAAGGGTGTGACTTTTTAGTTACGCCCTTACTTTTACAAAATATTTTTAAACCATTTCATTATGAAAAGAACTCTATTCCTTGCAATGATGTTGTTTGCATTCAACATCCTAAATGCTCAAATATTAATCAATGAAGATTTTGAAACCGGCAACATTGATGGAGAGACACCAACTGGATGGATATGCGAAGACGGAGGCTGGTTATGCAACGAAGGCGACAAGACATACAACCGCAAAGCTCATTCCGGCTCATGGTACGTCACAGCCCAATATAACGATAACACATGGATGTACAAAGAGATGAATGTCACCGAAGGTCAGCTTTACAGAGTCTCTTTCTGGCATCTCACCAACGGCAACGACCATTTCACTTTCGAAATCAAGGCTGGGGAAATGCCCTATTCAGGCGCCATGGGATATCCTATTCTACCCCCCATGGAAATATCCAATACCGAATATGAAAATACCGCAGCCGTATTCAATGCCCCCATTACTGGGACCATCTATATAGGATTTCATAGCACAGCCACATATTCACCATGGTATCTATGTATTGATGACATAATCATCGAACAGACAGAGAGTTACAATTTCCGCACCGAAAATCTGACACCAGACTCTATCCTCTACATGGGTGAAACAGGAACTTTCCGTTTCAGCATACTCAACAACGGTGTCCTATCCGAAACCGTCAGTCTGACGAATGAACCCAACATTCTACAGCCACAGTTTTACATTGGCAACCAGCAGGTCTCTTCAGTCACATTAGACCCTGATGCGACCGCATACGTTAATGTAGTGGTCACAATGCCGACTGAAGGAGTTTTGCACAATGAAAATATTCTTCTTCAAATCATAGCATCATCAACAAATACTGGTCATACCGAAAATATAGACTTCAATGTCACGGCAAAGGCACCTTATTTCGAATATCCTCTGACAGAAGGCTTTGAAGACGAATCATTTCCTCCTGAGGGCTGGCGTGCCATCATCCTTGACGGCAGCTACAATTTCATCAGAGCCACCTCTGGTGAACAGCCGACATGCGTTCCTCACGACGGAAGCAACGCTATGGCCATGTATAAGTCGTTCTACGCTCATGCAGGACAAGGAGCCATTCTGGTTTCTCCGAAACTGTCAACCAATTCAACCGACAACATCGTTAGATTCTGGATATACCGAACAAACAACATTTACTATCGTGCCGACAAAATAAATGTTTACTTCAACGACACACCGGACTTAGAGTCAGCCTCACTGCTCGGTTCTGTTCACAGAGTTATCTCAATGGAACCTGTCGAAGATCACGATGACTGGTTTGAATATTCATATTCATTTGACAGTGAATACGATAACGGTTATATCATCTTCGAAGCATACAGCGACTATGGATGGAATATGTACCTTGACGACATCTTCATCAGCAATTCAAGTTCCGATAACAATCCTCCTGAAGTTATTTCACTATCAGGCAATCATACATACGCCGATGTTGACATGAACCTTGTATTGTGTGCCCGCGATGCATCAGATATGCCTGAAGAGCTGACAGCGACATATAACATAAACGGTACAGCATACAACTTGGCTTTTGTCAGCAGCAAGAACAACCGCGGCGATCACTACTATACCGCCACAATTCCTGCCCAACCCAACCATACATCCGGCACTATGACTGTAAACCTGGTGGATATAAACGGCAACAGCGCTGTTTCCGACCCGATGGATTTATCATGGGACTGGCAGGCACCTCTATTGGAAGAAGGCTTTGAGGGCGAGACATTCCCACCTGAAGGATGGACACGCGAGGGTATGCCACTGACATGGATGCAATGGTCACGCTGGGGCACTGTCATATATGACGACAGTGATGAAAACGAATTCATAGTAACTCCTCCTGAAGGCACAAAACAGGCATGTCTCGAATGGGATTTTCAGGAAAACACGCAAGACGAACATCTGATCACCCCACTGATACCAATCACACGTCCTACAGAACTGCAATTTGAAACATTCGCACAACTCGGCACAATATACTACGACCATTTTGAAGTACGGGTTTTCAACAGCAATGACTACTCATGGACAGTTCTTTGGGATGCTTACTACCTTCCTGAAGGAATAAATATGTATGAGGAAACAGTACACATTGACCTGTCGCAGTTCATCGGCAGTTCCATCAAAATCGACTGGCGCGGCTACAATTCATTGGGTACAAACCTTTGGTATTCATGGTTTATCGATAATGTCAAGGTCATCCCTACCGACACAATTCAAAGTGGAACACCTGTTCTGAATCTGGCAAGTCTTACCGCTGACACAACCGTCAACATGAATTCCGATGCAGCACTTCGCTTCATGGTATCCAACACCGGTGATGGTAATGACCAAATTGTATTCGCTCAGACCGAAAGCGAAATATCAGGTACGTTCTTCATTGATGGAACTCCGACCAATACGATTAATCTTCCTGCCGGACAAACAAAGGAAGGCTATCTTCTCGTTGCCATCCCCGCTGAAGGTTTCGACAACCAACAAACTCTATCCTTCACAGTATCAGCCACTTCTCAAATCACCCAAGATGTCAAGAATGTAAATTTCAATGTAACTGTGATTAATCCGGCATTCCTTCTCGGCGATGCCAACGGTGACGGTGCCGTTGATATTAGCGACATTACAACGGTAATATATTACATTTTCAATGGTTCTGCCCCGCAGTTCATCTTCGAAAATGCAGATGCCAATCATGACGGCATAATAAATGTGACAGATGTCATGGCGATAATAACCATTATTCTGGAGAACAAAAGCTAATTTATCGGTTTTGGCTTGTAAAAGAACAAGAAGTAAACTCCGAGAAGAATAAACGGAATCGACAGCAGCTGGCCCATATTCAGGACCATATTGGTTTCAAAGTCAACCTGTGGATTCTTTATGAACTCAATGAAGAATCTGAAGACAAACACCAGCACCAGGAACAACCCGGCAAGGAATCCTGTACGCAATTTTGTGCCTTTTTTCTGATAGAGACAAAAGAGCAGCACAAATATCAGCAGATATGCCAACGATTCGTACAACTGTGTCGGATGCTTAGGCACCGTTTCACCGTTTCTTACAAATATCACGCCCCACGGCAAAGTGGTCTCAATACCGTAAATCTCAGAATTAAAGAAATTCCCAAGTCGGATAAAAGAACCGGCAAGTGCAACTCCTATAGCAAGTCTGTCAAGAAACCACACCCAATTGAATTTGTACTTTCTGGAAAGGATATAAACAGTAATCGGCAAAGCTATAGCTGCTCCGTGACTTGCAAGACCGCCCTTCCACGTTTTGAGTATTTCCCAAGGATTACTCAGATAATATCCGGGTTCATAAAACAGGCAATGGCCCAATCTGGCTCCCACTATCAGGGCAACTAATAACCATATAACCACCTTGTTTAAGACAACTTCGGATTTGCCCTCTTTTTTCCATGCATAACTTACAATAAGATAGCAAAGATATACGCCCAATGCAAAGCACACACCGTACCATGCAATATATAAGTTTGAATTAGGAAATATCCTCGGTTCAAAATTCCATACTATGTAATTCAGCATACAAACAATTTTTTCACAAAGATATATTATTTTCAAGAAATGATATGGACATTTCATGTTTTTTGGCATTAATGGATATGAACGAAGAAATCTTATACATGATTGCGTTAACGCAAGTGCCGAATATCGGTATCGTAAACGCCAAAAAACTCATAGAATACTGCGGTAGTGCAAGAAACGTGTTCCTTGAGAAAAAGAAGATATTGTCGAAAATTCACGGAGTCGGTGACAGTATAATTGAATCTCTCAATTCCAAGAAGCCATTGGAAATCGCTGAAAAAGAAATCGAATATGCCACAAACAATTCCATCAGAATAGTTTCGTATATGGACACCAACTACCCTGAAAGGTTAAAATCGTGCCACGACTCACCTATAGTACTGTATATCAAGGGAAACGTACTTCCACGGAAAGAGAAGATGCTGGCAGTGGTAGGCACACGCAATGCAACGGAATACGGTCGCAAGGCATGCAGCAAAATCATAAGTGAGTTGAAAGACCTTGATGCCGGCATAGTCAGCGGACTCGCATACGGCATAGACACCTGCGCACATACTGCAGCATTGTCGGAAGGTCTGTCAACCTTTGCAGTGCTCGGAACAGGATTCAAGACGATTTATCCATATACAAACCTTCATCTGGCTCAAGAAATAGCTGATACCGGCAGCCTCATCACCGAATTCCTGTCCGATACAAAACCTGACCGCGAAAACTTCCCTAAAAGAAACCGAATCATCGCTGGAATTTCAGACGCCGTACTTGTAATTGAAGCAGCAAACAAAGGAGGTGCACTGATTACCGCAAATATCGCAAATTCCTATAACAGGGAAGTCTTTGCAATTCCAGGCAGAATTAATGACTATTTTTCTATTGGATGCAACAATCTTATTTACAGCAATAAAGCATTACTTACAACTTCCGCATCAGACATTATCAACAGCCTGAACTGGGACACAGACACAAAAGCCAAAAAGGCAAAAAACATTTCTAACCTCAATCCCACCCAGCAGGCAATCTATTCTCTAATATCGGAAAACGGAACCTGTAATGTGGATTTCATAGCAAAAAAGCTTGACATAGCCATCAATAAACTTTCATTTGAACTACTTGACATGGAACTCAACGGACTGATATGCTGTCTCCCAGGCAAAAATTATGACTGTATTTGAAAAATCAACTCATTTTGCTACCTTTGCAATTGTTATTATTCCTTACATATCATGAATCATATTTGTTCTGTTGCAACAGTCCAGTTTGCCCCTGTTTTCGATGAAATAGCCCAAAATTTCCAGCAAATTGAATCACTTATCAGAGACCTTGATGATGACATAGTCATATTGCCTGAACTGTGTACTACAGGCTACTCTTTTCTCAATTCGAAGGAGGTCGAGGGTTTGGCGCTTACAGCAAATGAATTTGCAGATTTTCTGGGCGACTACTCAGTGAAAAACAACAATGTGATTATTGCCGGATTTGCAGAAAAAGATGAAGACAGATTTTACAACTCCACTATTGCCTTAATGCCTGACAAGTCATACATTGTTTATCGCAAAACACATCTGTTCTATAAGGAAAAATATTGTTTTTCGTATGGTGATACAGGATTTTTCGTTTTCAACCATCCAAACCGGAACTGCAGGATAGGTATGATGATATGTTACGACTGGCGGTTCCCGGAAAGCGCAAGGACACTGGCTTTGAAAGGAGCCGACATAATAACATGTTCTGCCAATCTGGTCACGCCATATTGGGAAACGGGCATGAAATCGCGTGCACTGGAAAACAATGTCTATGTTGCCGTTTCAAACAGATATGGCAGTGAATCACGCCTACTTCCTGACGGAACCATGCAAACTCTCACATTTACAGGCAAATCAGCCATTTACGACAATCATGGCATAACATTGCAACAAGCCGCTATCAACGGCGATTCAATAATAAGAGCCGCCATTGACACCAACATCTCCCGAAACAAATCATTCGACGAGCTTGATGACATATTCAATGACCGCAGACCAACATTCTACATGAACGAATAATCACTCCTGTTGAACTGACCGTTACAATAGCCGGAACCGTATAATAAACCTAAGACTCGCATTAATTAGCGCAATCTTAAAATATTTGGAAAGTCGTTTTAACAGTTTTTTTTGAAATAATATTATATTTGCATTTTAAGTTTTTCTTTAACATTAAAATCAAATATTAATAATTAGGGCAAAATGAGAAAAGTCATACTCCAACTCATATTGTTGTTATTGCTATGTATATCAGCATCAGCACAAGATAAGACGTTTACCTTCGTCACACGTGACACACTGGACTTGAAACTTGACATCTACGTACCTGACACACCACGCAGTGATTCCGCATGTCTTGTATATATTTTTGGAGGCGGTTTTGTCACCGGCGCACGCAATGACAAATATGCCATA
Organism: Bacteroidales bacterium; assembly: GCA_017538085.1. Lineage (GTDB taxonomy): Bacteria > Bacteroidota > Bacteroidia > Bacteroidales > BM520 > RGIG7150. Next base: position 11,764 of record JAFYJP010000122.1, read on the forward strand.
AATTTCTGTTCTCAGCTTGCAGACGAAGGATTCGTTGTTGCTGCGATAGAATATCGGTTAGGATTCAAAGGACATAAAGTAAAAGGGTATTTGGAGGCTGCCAATGTTTTTGAAAAAGTCATCAACGATGCTTCCGAAGACTGTGCGGCGGCAGTCGCTTTTCTAATAAGACATTCCGATGATTTGCGCATCAACCCTGCCAACATTCTGCTCATAGGCTCCAGTGCCGGTGCCATCACCGCTCTTGAAACCGATTTTCTGCACTCCAATCACAGCAGCATAACTTCTACCCTTCCGGATGACTTCAGTTTTGCAGGGATAATATCCTTTGCAGGAGGCATTTTCACGAGTGATGCACCTGTAGTTTATAAGTATCGTGAGCCGTCACCTACAATGTTTTTACATGGGACAGATGACAAAGTGGTAAATTACAACAAGATACAATTTTTCAAGAGAGGTCTTTTTGGTTCAAACCAACTAGTAAAACGCTTTAAGAAATTCAATTATCAGTATGTATTTCTGCGTTTCGAAGGTAATGCACACGATGTGGCAATGCTTCCGATAAAGTCGGTACCGGAAATTGTATGGTTTGCAGAGCGCTGTATTAACAAAGAATCCAGGAATAATTTCGATATCGATGCCACCATTACCATAAAAAACTACAGCAGCGGTAAGTGGAAAAGTATTAATTTGAAAAATTTATATTAAAATTATAATAAATCATGAAACGGTTAATATTATTAATTGCTTTAATGTTCCTGACAATCAGTGCATTTGCACAGTCAGTTACAGTAGCCACTACCGTTTATTACGTCAGTGGAGAGACGGCTGTATTCACTCTTACTGAGGGAAACGATAGTATTTATTTCGATGGTGACAACACTATCATCATCAATGCTGCCAATATGGTCACTGAGATTCCTATTGATGATATCAGAAAAATTCTATTCGAGGAAATCGAACTGAACCCTGTTTTCCAATTAGAAGCTCTTACTCCAGACACTTCAGCCTACCTGGACAGTGACATCACCCTGCGGTTCAAGGTATCTAACAATAGTCCTGTAGAAGATGAAATATCATTAACACAAACTGCCGGAGAAATCATCGGCACATTCTATGTTGATGATGTTCAAACAACCACACTGACATTGGGTGCAAATCAATCAGTGGAAGGATATCTGCTCGTTTCCATTCCTGAATCGGGATATGAAATCAATGAAACCCTACCATTCACAATTACAGCAACTTCAGAAATCACTGGCAACTCTGAAGAAGCTGATTTTGAAATCACTATTATTAATTATGAATTTCTTCTCGGCGACGCCAACAATGATGGCATTGTCAATATCTCTGATATAGTTGTTGTTATCAACTACATTATGAATGGTTCCGCTTCCCCGTTTGTATTCGAAAAAGCAGATGTCAATGGCGATGGCACCATTAACGTATTGGATATAACAGGTATCGTAAATATTATCTATACGAGTAAAAGCAATTAATAAGAACTTACGAATAAACACACAATTCAAAATTTTGAACTATGAGAAAATTATTTATTTCGCTGAGTTGCATTTTTTTCATTCTTTTTGCGAATGCACAGGATGAAGTCAGATACATATACTTACACAATTCTGGAGACACACTTGCTAATCAGGCTGTTTCAAATATCAGCAGCATAAAATTCGCAAACACGCCGGCAAGTGCGATATTCACTTTAACCAGTGGGCAATTATCCTACCTGCTGACACAAATCGACAGTCTGACATTCGGTATGGCTAACGTGAGTTCTGATGCCGTTACAATTGATTTTTCAAGCAGCAGTGTGACTGTCAACAACCCATATTCCAATGATGGCATTATCATCACAACCGATGGCACTGACGTCACAGTCGAAAACAACAGACCCAACACAACATTCTCCATCAGCGGCAGTTGTTCCAACGGTTCACTTGATTTTACAGGTACAGAGAACATATATATGATTCTCAATTCGCTTGAATTAACCCATACTTCAGGTCCTGTACTCAAAATTGAAGAACAAGCCGATGCATACATCACTCTTAACGGCACATCAGTACTGTCAGACGGTTCAGGCGGCAAAACTGCTGCCATTACGTCCGAAGGGTCTTTCTATTTCTACGCAGGTACCGGTGAGGTACAGATTTCCGGTTTCAAGAAACATGCTGTCAAAGTAACTGGTGATATCGCCATTTCATCAGGCACCGTACAGATTACAGAAGCAGCAAGCGATGGTCTGCACTTGGACGGCGATTTCACACTGTCAGGAAACGGCAATCTCGTTATTCTTGAAACTACGGGAGACGGCGTGGACTGCGGAAACAACATTTACATTAACGGCGGTAATCTTAATCTCACCACATCCGCAGAAGATGTAAAAGGATTGAAAGCAAATTACAACATCTATTTCAATGGCGGTGAATCGGTCATCACCACTTCCGGTGCTGAAACCAAAGCCATCAAATGCGATAGCGCAATTTACATCAACAACAGCAGTACTGTCATCAATCTCACTCTCAGCAATACTGGCGTTAACGGCATTTCCTGCGACAGTATCATCAACATCACCGGCGGAAACATCACCATCAATTCGACATCTGAAGATGGCAAAGGAATTAAGGCTGACATAGGTGTTATCATTTCAGGCGGCGACATTGAAATCAACCATTCTGGCGACATGTCAAAGGGTATTTCTTCAAATGGTTACACAAATATTTCCGGTGGTGACTTTACCATAACCGCATCCGGCGGGACAGTTCTCGAAGCCTCCGGTTCAGGATACGAGCCTTCATACTGCACCGGTATCAAAAGTGATGGCGAAATAACCATCAGCGGCGGCACTTTCAACATTACACTTCCAACATCAAATAACGGCGGCAAGGCAATAAGTTCCGATGCCAATATCACCATCAGCAATGGTACTTTCACATTGACCACAAACGGTGCAGGTGCCGTATATACCAATCCTAACGGAATTACAGACTCATATACCTGTTCATGTATAAAAAGTGACGGCAACGTAACCATCACAGGCGGTAATATTACCTGTACAAGTACGGGGTCAGGCGGTAAAGGTATAAGACTCGATGGTGTTGCAACATTAGGCACCATCGGCGGAAATGATGACGACTTCATCTTGACAATCACCACATCAGGTGAAAGATTTTATGTGTCAGGCAGCGGCTGGAACATAGACTATGCTAATCCAAAGGCTCTTAGATCCGACGGTAATATGATAATTAATAGCGGACACATCTCAAGCAACTGCCTCCAAACAGCCAACGAAGGTGGTGAAGCCATTGAATGTAAATCTCTTATGACTATCAATGGCGGCATTATTGAGGCCTATTCTAACAAGGACGATGCAATGAATCCAGCCCAGTTGGTTGTCAACGACGGTACGATTTACGCCTGCAGCAACAGCGGTGACGGTATAGATGTCAACGGTCCTATGACATATAACGGCGGCATGGTTATAGCTACCGGCTCTGGAATGCCTGAATGCGGTCTTGACTGCGATCAAAACACATTTAAGATTACCGGTGGTATAATAATTGGTGCAGGAGGCAGCACCAGTAACCCTACAACAAGCGTATGCACACAACCAACACTTAAAATTAACACGAGGTCAGGCTATGCTATCCAAGTTCTTTCAGGAGGCGAGGTAATCTGCACCTACCAATGTCCGACCATCAGCGGTGGCGGTCCAGGCGGTGGCAACAATTTAGTTTTGCTCTTGAGCCATCCTTCCTTCTCAGTAGGTTCTTCCTATACCGTTAAATATGGTGGCACCATCAGTGGTGGCACTTATTGGCACGGCTATTACACCGGCGCCACCTATTCAGGTGGCCAATCAACCACAGTCACCATATCATCAATGTTAACCAACGTCAACGCAGGTGGTGGCGGCTGGCCTCCATTCTAAGAGGTTCTCCTGACTCCCCTGCCCTGACGGGCACCACTTCGCAGAGTGGGACTACCGCGCTCAACGATTTGGAGGAGATTGTTAAGAAATAACTCATCCTGCAAAATTCCTTCAAATTCCCGCAAAATTCCCGCACTTTTATTTGGAGGGTGATATCGGAAATGACTACTTTTGTGGCAGAATATAATAAAAACCAAATATCAATCACAAATTAATAAACTTATAAAACTATGAAAAAAGTATTTTTGTTTATCTTAGCAATGACGTTGTTATGCAGTTGTGTAGGGATTATGGATGCGGGTGAGTTTCTCCATGTGGTGAAATTTAAAGCAGATTATTCTAATAATGCAATTGCATTTGATTACGCTAATAATACCGCTAATAGTATCAACCACGATAATGATTATGAGATTCCTCCTAGCTGGTTTGATATTCCTCCTATAAAACTGACTGGAGACTACTATCTTTTCGCTGAGATGAGATACCATGTTGTAATCCTTTCCATCAGTCGCGAAGAAGCTGAAAATGGAACCTTCTCAAGCGATAG
>JAFYJP010000123.1 GCA_017538085.1 Bacteroidales bacterium
AAAAACATTCTGAAACTCCAGGCCTTTTGCCGCATGAATAGTCATCAGCTGAACTTTGTCAGTATCTTCATCATCACTTTTATCCGCATCAGTCAGCAAAGCCACATCCTGCATAAACATGTCAAGAGTTATGAGCTTGGAATCATCAATTTCTCCAAAATTGTCAATAGCAGTCAGGGCATTGCGCTTCTCGGAGAAGTCACCGATGGCATTAATCAGTTCCTCAATATTGTTCATTCGGCTTATGCCTTCCGGGGTCTTGTCCTCATTGATATTCTTGACGATACCCGAAACGGAGGCAATTTCCTTGGCCATCTTCTGTGCACTCTGCTTGCTAAGCTTATGACTGAAATTTTCAATCATTATCACAAACTGTTCAATCTTGGAGACGGTTCTGGAAGAAATCCGCAGCTCAAGAAGTTTCTGATAATCGGAAAGGACATTCCAGACAGGCACTTTCAGCTCAGCAGCGGCATTCTGGATTTTCTCCATAGTTGTCTTGCCTATCTCACGGGCAGGATAATTGATTATCCTGTTCAGTGCCTCTTCATCAAAATGATTGATTGTCAAGCGGAAATAAGCCAGCAGGTCTTTGATTTCCTTACGCTGGTAAAATGACAGTCCCCCATAGATAATATATGGGATATTCATCCGGCGGAGGGATTCCTCAAAGGAACGTGACTGCGCGTTAGTTCTGTAAAGTATCGCAAATGCATCATTATGGACGTGTTCGTTCATTTTGCGTTCAAAAATGGCACTGGCGACTTTTGAGGCTTCCTCACCATCGGTCGTAGCCTGTATTATTCTGATAAGTTCTCCTTCACCGTTTGCAGTCCATACTTTTTTCTGAATCTGATGTTTGTTTTTTGCAATGATGGAGTTTGAAAGTTCAACTATATGAGTCGTGGAACGATAATTCTGTTCAAGCTTGAAGAGTTTGTATTCAGGATAATCAGTCTTGAATCCGAGTATATTTTCGATATTGGCGCCTCGGAACGCATAAATGCTTTGGGCGTCATCGCCCACCACACAAAGATTCCTCAAAGGTTCAGCCAAGAGTTTGACAATATAATACTGGGCTTTGTTAGTGTCCTGGAACTCATCAATAAGTATATATTTGAAAGAATGTCTGTACCTTTCAAGGACTTGAGGGAAATGCGTTATCAGCAGGAAGAAATTAAAGATTATGTCATCGAAATCCATTGCGGAGGCACGAAACAATTTTTCCTGATAAGCCTTGTATATTCTATATACTTCAGGTCTGTTCGATGCTTTGTCATGTTCAATGGCTTCAGGCATCTTAGCATATTCATCGGCAGATATGAGGCTCGACTTGGCAGCTGAGATTCGGGACAAAATCTGATTTGTCGCATAGACCTTAGGGTCAAGACCAAAGTCGGTGATTATCTGTTTAAGAGCACTTTTCGAGTCATCGGTATCATAAATGGAGTAATTGGAAGGATATCCGAGATTATAGCCGTCTCTGCGAAGCAGTCTTGCAAAAACAGAGTGGAAGGTTCCCATCCACACGTTCTGTGCTTCGGAGCCGACAAGTTCGGCAACCCTGTTTTTCATTTCCATGGCCGCCTTGTTGGTAAAAGTCAGTGCAAGAATATTGAATGGGTCCACACCCTGACTTATCAAATAAGCCACCTTATATGTCAGCACACGAGTCTTGCCGGAACCTGCACCTGCAATCACCATCATGGGACCGTCCATAGCAACCACGGCCTGTTTCTGGGCATCGTTCAAATCTTTTAGTAAATCAGCCATAGATTGTCATTTTAACTTTTTCCAACAAATCAAGCGGTGTTGATGTGGCACCCGATATTCCAACTGTATCATACCCCTTGAACCAGTCCATATTTATTTCATCAACCGATGAAATCAAATGGGAATTGGGATTGATTTCCTTGCAGGCTGAAAACAGTGACTTCCCATTGGAAGAATTCTTTCCGGCCACAAAAATTATCACATCGTGATTACGGCAGAAATCAATCAGAGCCTCTCTCCGTTTGCTCACGGAATTACAGACGCTGTTGATGGCCTTGACATTGATTCCCCTCTCTGTAAGTTTGTTTATAATATCCTTATAATCGTCCAACGACATTGTGGTCTGACTATACAAAGTAATATTGTCACCCGGTTTAAGATATGATATCTCATCGATGTCGGTGAACACTACGGCATCATTGTCAATATTTCCTATAATTCCCTGAATTTCAGGATGTGACAGTTTGCCATAGATAAAAATTCTTTCATTATTATTGTATGATTCTATCACTTTTTTTTGCAAAGCCTTTACAATTGGGCATGTGGCGTCAATTATGCGGTTGTCCTGACCTCTAACCTTGGTATAGGTTGCCGCCGGTTCACCATGAGCTCGGAACAGAATGACAGAAGAACTGATGGCATTAAGATTATCATGGTTAATGATTTTAAGCCCAATCTGTTTTAGTTTGTTCATTTCCTCCTCATTGTGAACGAGTTCACCAAGACAGAACAACTCATCGTTGTCACGCAAATATTCGCACGCAGCCTTTATGGCGTTGGTGACACCGAAACAGAAACCGGCATTAGGATCAATAGTGACGGTCATAGCAAATTAAATCCACTTAATCAGTTCAATATCCATTTTGTAAGGCATCATCAGATTGTTTGGTCTCACTCTGATTGCCACATCAACTATTCCTGGAGACGATATAGGTTCACGCACCTCGAATTTAACCCTGCCGTTTACCTTTTCACCCGGAGTCATTGGAACTATACTGATATACTTTCCTTTGAAATCGACTTCTTTTCTGCCAATTACAAGGTCAACAGCTATATCATCCACTGACAATTCATTTATTTTCAGTTCAATAGACATTTCAAGCACATCACCCACCTTAAAAACTTTAATATCGGGGTCAGGAATAACGATTGAGTTGGCGACAATTTCGTTCCATGCAGCTCTCATCTTTTTCTTCCATGCGGCATATTTGATAGCCATCCTGTAATTGTCAGCCTTAATATTTTCAAAGCGTTCAGCAAGTTTATAGTAGAATTTATTCTGATAGTCAGTCAGTTGACGTTTCATCGTATAATGCGGTGAAATCAATGCAAACGAATTCTTGATATATTCGACCCAGTCAACAGGTACGCCTTCCGGATTTCTATTTTCATAGAAAAGTTGTGTGATGTCGTTTTCAAAAAGATGATATATGATTTCCGAATCAAGCACATCCTGATAAGTCTGGTTGCTGTATGTTCTATGTTGAGGAAGTGCCCAGCCAGCGCCTTTCCTGTATCCTTCAGCCCACCATCCGTCGAGGACGGAAAGATTGACCACACCGTTCATGACAGCCTTCTCACCACTGGTTCCGGAGGCCTCAAGCGGACGTGTCGGTGTATTAAGCCAAATATCAGCACCCTGTACAAGTTTTTTGGCGATTTCCATATCATAATTCTCCACAAAAACTATCTTGCCGACGAATTCCGGACGGCGTGAGACCTCAATAATCATCCTTATCAAATCTTTTCCGGCCTGGTCGGCAGGATGTGCCTTGCCAGCAAATATGAACTGAACAGGATGGGTTTCTGAATTGACAATGGCTTTCAGACGGTCAAGGTTTTTGAAAAGCAGATGCGCGCGTTTGTATGTTGCGAAACGTCTTGCAAAACACACAGTAAGTTTGTTTTCGCTGAGAGTTTCAATTGTCTTCATTATTATCTTAGGATCTTCCTGACGAGCAGCCATTTCTTTCTCAAGACGTTTTTTCAGCGTGTCAATCAGCGATTTGCGAAGTTCCTGGCGGATGTCCCATATTTCCTTGTCCGGCACCTGATAAATCTTTTCCCAATACTTCGGATTCATCTGATCATTGAGAAATTCTTCGCCGAAATATTTCTTATGCAGATTATACCACTTTTCGGCAACCCATGAAGGGTAATGCACGCCGTTGGTGACATAATCCATATACAACTCATTGGTATAGTAGCCTTTATAAAGGTCAATGAACATATCTCTTGTAACGCCGCCGTGGATTTTACTGACTCCGTTGACTTCCTGAGCAGTATGAATGGCGAGCACGCTCATGGAAAATTTTTCATTTGAATTAGGAGTGAATTTTCCAAGGTTCATCAGCCGTTCCCATGAGCAGTTGAGCAGAGAGGAATATTGTGACAGATAAGTTCTTACGAGGTCTTCGGTGAATGCGTCATGACCTGCAGGAACAGGTGTGTGCGTAGTGAACAGCGTAGAGGAACGGACTATTTCCAGAGCCTCATCGAACATGAACTTACGTTCATCAACATATTCACGAAGTCTTTCCAGTCCTGCGAAAGCAGCATGACCTTCATTAAGGTGATAGACTGTCGGGTTAAGACCAATCTTACGCAACAGACGGATACCTCCTATACCAAGGAGAATTTCCTGTTTTATTCTGTTTTCCCAATTACCACCATATAGGTGATATGTGACGGAACGGTCTATATCCCAGTTAGATTCCATATCAGTATCAAGCAGATAGAGAGGAACTCTGCCCACATCCACACGCCATACCTTAGCGGTCAGATTCCTGGCAGGAAAGGCAATCTGCACCTTTACCCAGTCATCATTTTCATCGCGGACAGGGATAATAGGCAGGTGTGTGAATTTTTGCGGAATATCGGTTGCAATCTGTTCTCCCGAAGGCGACATCGACTGCTTGAAATATCCATAACGATACAGTAAGCCAATACCGACCGCATCTACATTAGAATCACTCATTTCCTTAAGATAATCACCGGCAAGCATACCAAGTCCGCCGGAGAAAATCTTCAATGTGTTATGGATGCCGTATTCCATGCTGAAATAAGCCACACTCGGCTTTGACTTGTTGACAGCATCGCTCATATATGCCTGAAATCTGTCATAAACATCCTTCAGTCTCTGCTTGAACTCCCCATCATTCTCAAGTGCGATGATGTCGTTCTGACTTAAACTTTCGAGGAGCGAAATAGGATTGTGTTCATTTTTCTCCCAAGAATCCGGATTAATTGAAGCGAACAAATTCTCTGCATCCTTGTTCCACGACCACCAAAGATTCATGCTCAATGCACGCAGAGGTTTAAGGATGTCTGGCAATGACTGCCTGACATAAACCTTCCGCCATGTAGGAGATGCCGAAATAGCTATCGATTTGGTTATCTGACGATAATCACGTTTTTTATCCTTATATGAATCTTCACGCATCTTGGTCTTTTCCAATGCCTTACGGTATGCATCGAAATAATTACTAATCAGCGTATCCCATAGGAATTTCTCTGAAAGTCCAAAGGCATTCTTTCTGACATTCAGCATCTTCTCATCGTCATAACCGACAAAACTCTGCAAGATACCTGTAAGTGCCAGTGTTGCAGCACGATAGTTGTCATCATCTCTCTCAAGTACCGCCACCCCGTCATCTATACCATGCGAATATTGTCTCACATACTGGCCGAATCCTGCCAATGATGAAGTAACACTTGGCACGGCAAAGGCAATGCTTTCAAGAGGAGTATATCCGTAAGGTTCATAATATGAGGGAAATACCGTCAAATCGCTTCCAGCGAGAAGATAATAATAGTTGATATTGAATATTCCATCGTTGCCGTTAAGGTATGTCGGCACATCGATGACCTTAACCTTGCAATTTTCATCATTAGTGAGTCCATTTCTCTTCAGATTACTGATGATGGCATCGTTTTCGGCATTATGGATGTTATGTGTAAGATATTGACTTTGAGACAAATCATCCACCGGGTTGATAACATTTGCCGGTACACAGACCATTACAATCACGTCCCTGTCAATATTTTTGTTCAGTTCTGCAAGAGCATCAATCAGTATATCAATACCTTTATTATGATATTCATATCTGCCAGACGTTATGATGACTGGTGTAGCATTGTCGAACTTGCGGGAGAACATGGCTTCGGCCACCTTGAAAATGCACTTTCTGCCTTTTGTACGCATGGAATTGCAGTCATCCATATTGTGAGCAAATTCTCTGATAAATCCATTAGGCTGGATGAGATCGGCGGCACGTCCGTAAAACGACTGAGCTTCCTTAGAAGTGATGTCGCTCACAGTTGTGAAGACATCGCAAAGTTGGACGGAGAGTTTTTCCAAAGAATATTTTGCTCTGATATTCAATCTGTTGGCTATATCCGTAGCATCATAATACGACAGGTTTTTATAGAGTTCCATACCATTGCTTGCAATGCATCTTCCTATCATTGTAGCATGAGTTGTAAAGATTGTCCCCACCTGTGGGACTTTGTCTTTGAGATACAGGATTCCCATACCCGACATCCATTCGTGGAATTGGGCCTGGATGGTATCGGTGCCGGAGATATGGTATGTGTAAAAACTTTCTATGACTTTTGCGGCGGCATAGCCGAACATGGCGGGTTCGATGTAATCCCATTGTCCGGATATGGAGTCGAGTTTGTATTTTTCCCAATAATCGGCAAATATCTTATTTCTTTCAGAGAAATACTGTTTGAAATTGACAAGGATGACCACGGGATTGCCCGGGACGAGCCACCGGCCAATTCTGAAAGAGAGTCCGCTGGAACGAGCTTCGCTTGCCCAGCTGCTATAGAGACTGTTATCTTCCTTGAAGCCAGGGGTTTTGGAAGTTTCCATCCACACATCCGGTCCGATGTAGATATGGGAGTCACCGAATGTTTTATATAGTTTTTCAGATTTTGTAGAGAGGACTGTATAGATTCCTCCGACTTTATTGCATATTTCCCAACTAATTTCAAAGAGGTAGTCAGGATGGAATGAAATTTTAGGCATATTGAAAAAAATTTGTGCAAAGATAATGATTTTACATCACTAATAATTCAATTATTTTCTTGTTTTTCTTTGCATGTTATTTTCCCTGTTTCAGCTTTATTATCCGCCCTACATTCGGCATGTCCATCCTTATTGAGGGCGGGCACTGACAATTATGTTTCACGCAAATTGTTTGTTGTCTCTACAATTCGACGAATTGCGATATGCGGCTGCCACGATGTATGCGGCTGCCACGATGTATGCGGCTGCCACGATGTGACAGCCCTACTTGCAACTTATTCTTGATTATCGTTTAAAATGTAATCTTGATACAATGCCACCGGACCAAGATGCCACAGCTTGGTTTCTTCTTGCTCCAGACGGCGATACGTCGCTGAGGCATATATTCTTTTCACCGCTTCAACGACACTGATATTCTCCTCATCAGAAAGAATCTCCGCCAGCCAGCATATCTTTGACGGAAGAAACAGATACAGATTCTGCTGACTCACATCAAGGTTCATAATACAACCTCCTTCCCTTCAACAAATGTGAGCAATTTCAAAGCGGCTTCCGAATGGAACAGATATTGGTCAATCAACCGATAGGATTTCAGCTCATGAATCAGTTCCTGCTTGTTCAATACTCCACCTTCAAAAAGAGCAAAAGCAGCATAGACCCTATCATTGGCCACAGGACCGCAGACGATGTCATAGTCATGCGTAAAACCGAATTGAGTACGGTTTTTCATAACAAAATCGACCCACTCTTCTGTTGGTTCGTTGAAAAACAATGTTTTGTATCCGTTTAATGACGTTTTGTCTAATTCATAAACATTAACAAACCCCTTGTCTGTCTTGAATTCTCTCATTCTCCGCCTTACCCAATCCTCAGCCTGTTCAAAAGAGGTTGTCGTATAAAAACCACTGCCATAATCAAGGGTACGGCTTGGTTGGCGGATTTCAGGATGCTCTATTATTTCCAAACCTCCATGAAATAACCTCATTGTTCCACCACCTCCTTGTCTTTTCTAATTTGAATAAATTCTTCAATGTCCTCAATAATCCATTGATGACTTTGCGAATGAAGCACATCGTAATATTCTGAAAGATACTCCAATACACCATAATGATCAAAAATGCACAAGACTTCTTGCCCAGAAATACCTTTGGATTGCTTGTATTGCTCCATACAAAAAGCCAAAAAATAAGCTATATCTTGCTTGCTTTTCATCATTATTCTCAATTAAAGTCTTAAACTTTTCGCAAAGGTATTCATTTTTTCTGAAAAAATAACAATTTTGCACTTCATTTTTGCGACCATAGAAACCAGCATCAAATAAAGCCTACTGGATTTGTAGGGCTGTCGTACCACGGCAGCTGCAGTGTTCGAATTGCGATATGCGGCTGCCACAATGTGACAGCCCTACTTATTTTAATTTTTATATTATATTTGCTGTGTAATTTTATACACTATGAAACCAATAAAACAAATCATCCTCATCTTTTCATTATTGCTTCTTTCATGCACAACGCTGCGTGCACAAACCGAAACCTTTGAATGGCAAGGCGTAATGCGGCAATACAACATGCATATACCTGCCCAACATGCCGATTGCATGCCTGTGATGTTCTTCCTTCACGGACTGGGCGACAACCTCACGCACCTTGAACAGGAATTTAACTTCACGCAACTTGCCGATGATTTTGGCTGGGCCATTGTCCTGCCCCAAGCCCTCAACCTCGGCATCGGCAAC
>JAFYJP010000124.1 GCA_017538085.1 Bacteroidales bacterium
ATCATATAGTTTTGGAAGGCATCATCTGCAATGGCGAATGTGAGCATATATAGTCTGACTTTTCTGTAAGAGACGGATGCTTCCATAGCTGCATCTGTATATGGTGTGTTGGCTTCGACAAATGCAAAGAAACCGGAAGCATAATCTTCGAATGAAAACGTGGGGTTGTTTCCGTTGGATGCCAGGGTTTTTGTGGCAACTACGCCTCGGGGAATGGTTCTGGATATTGTATCTCCATTAGTCAATACCTCTATAATATTGAAATCCGCATAGACTTCATATCTGGAACCGTTGGTTACGGCAGTCCAGCTGACATTGCTTGGATATCTGAGGTTTTTGTAAATGGTTGCAGGCCTCGTTTCGGTGCCGTGATCCCTCGATATTGTGACGTATGTGTTAGATGCAACGACTGGAGTGGTTGCTGTTACGGTGTCACCGCTATTGTTGATAACTATGACTTTTAATTTTGTGGTTTCAAGATCATCCATGAATGTGGAATCGGTTATCGGAATCATGTCGATTATCTTCCCTAAAGTGTTGGCTCTGAAGTACAGCTGCCTTTCGTTGTAGAAAGTTCCGGGTTCCTTGTCGTAGGAGTAATATGGCTCAAAATCAATGGTTCTGACAAGAACGTCTTGATTGTTGATTTTATGCCATTTTTCCATTTTTACGGTTATTTCACTCGGATCATATTCCGAAGAGTCAACAATTTTTGCCATGTCGTATGCATTGCCTTCGCCGAGAAACGCCTTGTAAACGCGCAAATCGGTGAATGTGTCGGCTGCATCTATCATACCATATATAACTGTGGTTTCACGCCATTCGTCACATAGATGTATTTCATTGTCACAGGATGTCAAGGACAATAATATACCTAATATTGTTATTGTTAGCAGCGTGAATTTGTTTGTGGTTTTCATATTCAACTGAAAAATTATTAACCTGCAAATATAGTGTTTTTTCTTAAAAAGCGTGTAATTTTGCAAAATCAAATTGTTTTGAATGGATTTGGAAAGAAGAATATTGTATGAGGACAATCATTTGATAGCTGTCAACAAGCTGCCTTCGGAGATAGTGCAAGGTGACAAAACTGAAGATGTGCCTTTGTCGGAAGATATTAAATTGTATCTCAAAAATAAATACAACAAACCTGGCAACGTCTATCTGGCTGTGATTCACCGTGTTGACCGTCCTGTTAGCGGAGTTGTGTTTTTTGCCAAGACAAGCAAGGCTGCTGCAAGAATGTCAGAAATGATTAGAAACGGTGAGCTTCATAAGACTTATCATGCTGTGACATACTCCAAACCGGAGCCTGCCGAGGGTAAACTTGTCAATTATCTTTTCAGAGATGAAAAACGCAACAAATCATATATTGTTCCTGAAGATAAAATTGATGGTCGGAAAGACATTCAGCGTGCAGAGTTGAATTATCGATGCCTTGCGAGCAGCGAAAGGTATCATCTTGTTGAAGTTGAATTGATTACAGGTCGTCATCATCAGATTAGGGTACAGCTTTCCTCTATGGGTTGTGTCATTAAAGGAGATTTGAAATACGGTGCTCCGCGCTCAAATCCTGACGGCTCGATTTCACTTCATGCCAGAAGAGTGGAATTTGTCCATCCTGTCACCAAACAACCAGTTTGCGTTGTAGCTCCGTATCCGTCTTCCGATAAAATCTGGTCCTTCTTCAATAATGTAAATGACTGATAATAATGTATATATCACAACTAAAGAACGGTCTGCGTGTGTTGCACATACAACATAACAGTCCTGTTTCACATTTCGGTATTTTGATTAACACGGGTACCAGAGATGAACTTCAGAATGAAAACGGATGCGCCCATCTTGTTGAACATTCCTTGTTCAAAGGCACTTCAAACCGTTCCGCGAAGTCATTGGCACTCGGGCTTGACAATATCGGTGCCGATGTCAATGCTTATACTACCAAGGAAGACACGTGCATTCATGTGTCATTTCTGTCAGAATATTATCCTCGAATCATGGACATTTTTGCAGACATGCTTTTTTATTCGACTTTTCCCGAGAAAGAGATCTGCAAAGAAATCAATGTTATAAAGGAAGAAATAATGTCGTGTTTCGATAGTCCGTCGGAAGTGATATACGACGATTTCGAAAATTTCCTTTTCGCAGGACACAGTCTTGGCAGAAATATTCTTGGCACTGCCCAGACTCTCGACGTTTTTGCCAATAATCTTGATATTGTGAGGAATTTCTTCTCCAATAATTATCTCAACAATGAAATAGTACTATGGTCTGATGGCAATCTTTCCGACAAAAAGTTTATGTCGTTGTGTGACAAGTATTTCGGAAATTCTCCTTTAAAGACGCAGTCTCGTGAAAGACAGCATGTTACACCATACGTCGGATTCGATAAAGTTATTGACAGGGATGATGTTCAGTGTAATGTCGTGATGGGGGGCAGAGCTTTTTCGTCATACGAAAAGGGTAGGGATGCTTTCACTTTGCTGAATCATATTCTCGGCAGTGAGGCAATTTCTTCGAGGCTGAACGATAAGGTGAGGGAAAAACGCGGACTTGTTTATCAGATAGAATCCTCATATACCCCTTACTGCGATACAGGAATATTTTCGATTTTCTATGAGTGTGAATATGATGCTCAGGAAAAAGTCAATTCAATCATTATGAGGGAATTGAACAAGCTAAAGGACAACAGGATGGGCTCATTGCAGTTGGGCATTGCAAAGAAGCGGTTGAAAGGATATATTGCCGTTGCTGCCGATTCCCGGTTGAATGATGCAATTTCATCGGCAAAAGCGCTGTCGGTTTTAAATAAGGTTGATGATTTGACAACCGTGTTTCGCAGGATTGACGCGATAACTGAGGATGATATGCTCGAAGTTGCGAATGTCGTCTTCGATGAAAACAATCTCTCACAATTGATTTACAGACCGCAAGATTCTTAGAGGGCGGATAATGATTCGCACCTATTTTTTCCGTACCATCATTATGCCGTCACGGAAGGGTAGAAATACATTCTCAACGCGGATGTCATTGGTGATGTATTTGTTGAATTTGTCGATTCGTAGCGTGTCGGCATCGTGGTTTGTCGATGTGTCAAGAACTTTATTGCTCCACAACATGTTGTCAATCAAGATGAACCCTCCTGTTCGGGTTTTCTCCAATATCATTTCATAGTATTCCATAAGGTTTTTCTTATCGGCATCGATGAATGACAGCTCGAAGGTTATATCAAGTGTCGGTATGATTTTCATAGCGTCTCCGAGTATTGGAATTATTTTGTCTTTCAGTCCGCTGCGGCTGAAATATTCATCTGAGATATATTTGAATTCCGGATTAACCTCAATGGTATAAATCTTTCCGTTTTCAGACAGCCCTTCAGCGAAGCAGATTGTGGAATATCCGGTGAATGTGCCGACTTCGAGAATGTTCGCAGGATTTATCATTTCGGTTATCATCTTCAAGAATCTGCCTTGAAGGTGTCCGGAAAGCATTCTTGGATAAATGGTCCGCAGATTGGTTGTCCTGTCGAGTTCTTTCAGCAGTCCGGGTTCGGCATCGGTGTGTCTGACAGCATATTCGCTGACTTTATCATCGCAGCAGGAAGATGTGATGTTCATGTTTTATGCAGTGGCTTCAAGAATTTCGAATACTTTGGTTCCGAGATTTCTCATCATGCTGTGATAATCTGAGACAAATTTTCCGTTGGTTCGGTTCGCAATAGGAATACATATTGTCAGAGCGTTGTGTCCCAAGGCTTTACCCAATCCGTATGTGGCAGACGATTCCATTTCGTAGTTGGCTATTTTATAGCCGTTATAAGCAAATGTTTCAACTTTGTCGTTAATGTCAGGATATTTCAAAGGCAGGTGTATGTTCCTTCCCTGTGGTCCGTAGAATCCTGGTGCTGAAAGTGTTATGCCTTTTATGAAGCCCTGCCCTTCAAAAAGTTTTTCGAGTTTTTCGCTTGCCTTTGTGCAGTAAAGACTTGGAAGTTTCACATCCCAGTTGAGGTGTTTGGTAAGTTGGTCGGTAAGGTCTCTTTCAAAAATTTCTGGGTTGCAGTCATAAAAATACAACAGTCCGTCAAGTCCAACTGCATAGTGTGTCATCACGGGATGCCCCGGCTCTATATCTTTCTGTAAAGCGCCGCAGCTACCTAATCTTATGATATTCAGGGTTCTGCGGTTGTGTTTGTCTTTCAGGGTTTTCGTTTTCAAGTCAAAGCTTGCAAGCACATCCAACTCTGTCATTACGATATCGATGTTGTCAGTACCCATACCAGTTGACATGATGGTTATTCTTTTTTTGCCGATGTATCCTGTGTGAGTTACAATTTCTCTGTTTGAGCGTCTTAATTCTACGCTGTCGAGTAATGAAGAAAGCAATGGGACTCTGTTCGGGTCACCCACAACAATTACATCGTCTGCTAAATGCTCAGGCAACAGGTTGAGATGGTAAACGCATCCTTCGTTGTTTGTAACCAATTCTGAATTGGCTAATCCTAAAACGTTCAGTGTGTTGGTGCTGTCAATATTTTCCATAAGTCAATGTTTTTAATGTTTTTTCAGTCTGGTTTCATCAAAAGTCAGCGGTAATAGATATCTTGCTGATTCTATGCTGATTATATGATTTTTGTTGTATAATATAACTTTAATCGGGTGTTGTTGTTTTGTCTCAAATTCAACGAGTACCTGCCGGCATGAACCGCATGGACTTGCCGGTTCTTCGAGTTCAAAGTTGTCTGCTTTTGCAGTTATGGCCAATTTTAATATTTTAGTGTTGGGATATTGGGCAGCGGCTGAAAACAATGCTGTACGTTCAGCACAAATGCATACCGGTGAAACGGTGTTTTCAATGTTATTGCCTTGAACTGTTACACCATTCTCAAGCAGGGCGGCGGCACCTACATGAAACTGCGAATACGGTGCATACGAGTTGTCAACTGCAAGAATTGCTTTCTTTACAAGTTCCTGCTCGTCTTTTGAAAGTTCATCTATCGAATTGTAGATGTCATATTTGAATTCTATTTTTTCTGTTCGCATGGCTGTTCGTCAATTAGCAAAAAAATGAAATAAAAAGTGCTTATCATTGTAACTCCGGTCTGTCTTCCAAGTATGTCCTCAAAAAACGATACGACAAGAGTGGCTGTCAGTAATGATTTCCAGAGGAAACTCTTGTTCTTTTTCTTTATAAATCCAGGTAAGATGAAGCATATAACAATGATTGTCAGACCGATAATCCCGGATTGTATGGCAAAAAATAAGTATTGGTTGTGGATTAGGATTCCGTATGTGATAGCGTCATGTGAGTTTGCCTCGGTAACTTCGAGACAAGGGTATAATTCAAAACTTCTGTTTCGTTGTATTTCAACAACTTCACCTGTACCATAGCCAAAAAGCGGTTTTTCTTTTATGAGTGAAAGTCCGCTCGCCCATGCAGCGATTCGTGACAATATGGAGCCTGTCGGACATCCGGTTTTTTTATATGTTTCGTAACAGAAGAAAGCTTCGGAGAATCTTGGGTAAAAACCTAACTTGGTGTAGTTGGCATTTGCGATTCCGTGTTTTATGTCTTTGATTTGTTTATCGGTGAGTTTATGTACTCCTGCGCTGTCTTTCGTGTAATTTATGGAATTCAGATACCTTATGAGTTCATCTTTATTTTCAGGCCACCATAGCCATTCCTGCGCAAGTTCTTTCTCGCAAAGATAACACAGATTGTAATTTCCTTCCTCAAGAATACTGTTTTCAATATCATGTGTATAACGATTGCCGTTGACGGTAAATTCAGGAAGATTTGTGTAATCTGCTCTTAAGCTGTAATATCTGTTGTGGGCATAAATGTAATAAGCCGGTATTCCGCACAATAGTAGCAATATTGTGATTATTGCTATCGTTCTGGCTTTCCTGTTGATGTTTATCAATGTTTTGTCGGTAAATATGACAATTATTGAAGTGATTATCAGAGTGGTGATTCCGGTCAGGGATTTCTTGATAAGAATTGCTGCAAGAAATATTAGAATGACCACCAATATGGCCGTTTTTGCCCAAACCGGCAGTCTCTTTTTGTATTTGAAAAGTTCATATATGAGAAGGATGATGCCGAAACTCAGGAAAAATCCCAAAACAGTTGTGTTGACGTGGGAATATACTTGTCTGTAGTCGTATGGATTATGACTATATGTGATAAAAACTACAATTGAGGCATAAAGGAGTGATGCGCAGAATGTTGTAATAATAATATTGACAGTCCTTTCCTTGATTTTCGGAAATCCTGAAAAGACCACAGGCATGATTAGCAGTGGAAGTTTGCACACCAACTCGTCAGTCCCTGTCTTTGTGTTTGATGAATAAAAAAGTCCGACAATGCAGACAACAAATATCATTGAGAAAATGACTGATGACTTGTTGGTGAAGAATTTACTGAACTGAAATGGAATACCCTTGATGGATTTTGTTTCAATTATGCCGAAAGCAAGCCACAGGACTACGAGCAATACATCTGCAATGGTTATCAGTGTTTTGGATACGATAGTACCCGCCGTAATTAATACGAGTATGATTTCCAGAACATAATAAGCATTTTTGTATGTATTGTTCTCCTGATTGTTATTCATCTGTTGGCTTTACTGAAAGGATTTCGTTGTATCTGTCAGGGTCGTTGAGTATTTTTATGGCTTCTTCGTATGTTGGGTCATCAGTAAGTCCGTATATTATTTTGCCCTTTTCATAACAATATCTTGTAACTATTTCTATACCCAGCAGATAAGAAATATCCTCCCTATGATTTTCCAAATCGTTGTTCTTGGCTTCGTTGAGGCTGTTTTTCAAACTTTCTATTTTGTCCTCAATTGATGCGTAGTATTCGCTTTCTTTGATGGATTCGGCGAATTCGTCAAGTTGTTTTTCAGCGTAGGTTTCGTATTTGTAGTCTTTATCTTTCAGATAGTCAGTAAATTCATTCCATATTTCATCTGTTATCTTGAAGGTTGCAGGATTGATGGAATCGTTCTTGTGTTCAATGTAGTATTTTGTGGCGAAGTTGAAAATGTGATGATTGATGTAGAGGTTTGTGGTTATTTCGCCTGAATCTTTTGGCTCGACTTCCACGTCAGGCTGTATTCCTGCACCGTCCCATACCACGCGGCCTTTTTTGGTATGAAATTTAGTCATTAGGGAATCAGGGACTTTCTCCCATTTTCCGTCTTCATTTTTGTGAGAGTAGTCAATAGCCTGAATGCAGCGTCCGCTTGGAATATAATATTTCGCAACTGTTACTTTCATTTGCGAATTGTAGGCGATTGGAACGATGTTCTGAACCAGTCCTTTGCCGAAGGTTCTTTGTCCGACAATTACACCTCTGTCCAGATCCTGCATGGAGCCTGAAAGAATCTCACTTGCGGATGCACTTGCGCCGTCAACCAATACGACTATTGGAATATCAGGAGCAATTGGTTTGGATGTGGTTTTGTGTATCTGATTCTTGGTAGCTATTCTTCCTTTTGTGCTGACTATTTCTTCACCTTGGGGTACAAACATTCCCATGATGTTGACAGCTTCATTAAGCAGACCGCCGCCGTTGCTTCTTATGTCGATGATAAGTCCTTTTAGTTCTTTCTCTTTATTGAGGTCAAGGTATGCGTTCTTGAATTCTGCTCCTGAGTTGGCGGTAAAGCTTGAAAAATATATGTATCCTATTGAGTCGTCGGTTACTTTGTAGAAAGCTACTGACGGGATGCTCACGACTTCACGGGTTATTTTCTTGACAATAGGTTTTTTCTCGCCGTATCTTTCCACGGTGAGTTCGAATGATGAGCCCGGTTCGCCTTTCATCAGTTCGCTGATGTCGGAGGAAGATTTCCCCTTCATGTCCTTTGAGTCAATCTTCAGTATCTTGTCACCTGCGATAAGACCTGCCTTGTCGGCTGGAAAACCCTG
>JAFYJP010000125.1 GCA_017538085.1 Bacteroidales bacterium
CTATTGCTGATAATATGAATGCTTCTCCAGTAAATGTCACTTTCTCAGCTGCTCCAATGCAGGAAAGCGGCGTTAAGATGCCTGCTTTCGACCACTATCTCGTTTATCGTGACGGTGAAATGATTAAGAATACAAAGTCTAAAACATTTACTGATACAAACCGTCCAAACGGCACATATTTGTATGAAGTAACTGCAGTTTACGTAAATGAATGTGAATCAGATCCTATCTCTGTTTCAGTTGTAGTTGATGAAAATGGTATTGGCGATGATTTCAATTCAGATATTAAGATCTATCCTAATCCTGCTAACAACGTATTGACTGTCAATGGTATTGAAATGACAAGCATAGTCATTTACAACAGTCTCGGACAGACAGTTGCTACAATACCTGTTAACGGCAATACAATTAATATCGAAACCAGCAGCTATCCTGCAGGCATGTATTTCATTGATGTGAATACTGCTGAAAATGAAGTTGTAAGAACTAAGGTTGTTATTGCTCGTTAATTTGTTTGTAATTAATAAATTAATATCTAACGAAAAAAGAGCGACTCGTTTTGAGTTGCTCTTTTTTTTATGTTAATAATCAGGCAGATGGCATGATATTTGAGAAATACAAAGGGTTATTAATTTTATTCTATATGTTTATCAGAAACATTCGCTTATCACTCCCAATCTTGTTGGTTCTATTCTGTTATGGTAACTGTTTGCATGCTCAAGATGATAATGACACGATTTATTGGACTCTTGATGACTGTATTGAATACGCCCTTGAAAACAATATTAGTATCAGTCAGAGCAAACTAAGTTATAAGCAAAGCCTTCTGCAGACCGAACAGTCTGAGGCGGCATGGCAGCCATCTCTCTCGTTTGGAACAAGTTACAATTACGGTTTTACCCCTTTTGCCGAAACAAACAAAAACAATTTCAGCGGCAGCTATAATCTCAATGCTAACTGGACTGTTTTTAACGGCAGACGCTCAAAAACAATAGAACAGAACAAGCTTTCAGACACAATATCTCTGCTTAATGTCGAAAATGTTGAGAATAATGTTATAGAGTCCATTATGATGCAGTATATGACTGTGCTCTATGATCAGGAATCAATGACTACATTCGCAGATAATGTTAACGTGTCAAAATTACAGATGGAGCGTGCTAAAGTGATGCTCGATGTGGGCTCAATTGCAAAAAGTGACTATGCTTCTCTCGCCTCCCAATATAGCAACGACAGGTATTCATATCTTGCAGCCAAAAATTCCATGCAACAGGATTTGCTGCAACTCAAACAATTGCTTGAATTATTTGGCGATATAAATATTGGCGTTGTTTCACCTGAATATTCGGAAAGCGATGTGTTCGCTGCACTCCCTGATAAAAAGATAGCTTTCGAGAAGGCTCTTGAAAACCGCCCGGAAATCAAAATGGGCAAAATGTATATCGATAGAGCCAATCAATCAGTCGAAATCGCCAAAGCCGGCTATCTCCCTAATATTTCTCTTAGCGCTGGTACCGGAATCAGCCATAATCTCCCCAATGAGATGAATTTCGGGGAACAGGTTTACAGAAGATGGAGCAATTCCATAGGCGTCAACCTTTCAATTCCTATCTTGGACAACAAACAGAACAAGACGAACGTCGAAAACGCCAAAATCAACGTTGAATCACAGAAGTTGGAACTTATTGACAAAGTCAAGACTCTGTACATGACAATCGAAACACTTTGGCTCAATGCCAGAAATTCACAGGAACAGTATTTCGCTGCCTCTGAACAACTTAATGCAGTACAAACCAGCTTCGACCTCGTAAGTGAACAGTTTAATCTTGGAATGAAAAACACCACAGACCTTCTCACCGAAAAAAACAAACTCATCTCGGCGCAACAGGATCTTATTGTGGCTAAATATAAAGCAATGTACAATATCAAAATACTGGATTTCTATCAATACGGTTATATAAAATAATATATCATGGCATCACATAAAAGAAGAAACTGGATAATAGCTATTATCGTCATTTTAGCAGTAATATGCGGAATTTGTCTATGGAAATTTCTGCCCAATAAAAACAAACAACAACCTGTAAGCTATATTACTACAGTTGTCAGGAGAGGCTCTGTAACAAACTCCGTTACTGCGACAGGCACTATTGAACCAATCACTAAAGTCGATGTTGGTACACAAGTGTCCGGTATAGTCGATCATCTTTATGTCGATTACAACAGTGAAGTAAAGAAAGGCCAGATTATTGCGGAACTTGACAAGACAAATCTGAAAAACGAGCTCAATTCCGCCAAAAGCAACCTGAACAATGCAAAGACTGAATACGAATATCAGGAGAAAAACTATAACAGGATAAAGGCTCTTCATGACAAACAACTTGTCAGCGAGACTGATTTTGAGACAGCCTGGTACAATTATTCAAAGGCAAAGAACAGTTATGAGGTCAGCAAAATAGGCCTTGCCAAGGCAGAGACAAACCTTGGATATGCAACTATATATTCCCCTATTGATGGCGTGGTGTTAAGCAAATCCGTTGAGGAAGGCCAGACAGTTGCAGCTTCCTTCAGTACCCCTACCCTTTTCACAATTGCTGCCGACCTTACTCAGATGCAGGTGGTCGCTGATGTTGATGAGGCGGATATAGGTGAGGTGAAGGAAGGTCAGCGTGTGAATTTTAACGTGGACGCTTATCCAGGTGTCACATTCGAAGGTGAAATCACACAGGTGCGTCAGGAAGCTACCACCACGAGCAACGTTGTTACTTACGAAGTCGTGATTAATGCACCTAACCCTGATTTGAAACTGAAACCGGGAATGACTGCAAATGTCACTATTTTCATCGTTGACAAACAGAATGTTCTGTGCGTTTCCAACAAGGCTCTCAAATTCTCACCGAGACCACCTTTCGTCTCTCCTGAAGATGTCATAAATGACTGTGATGCCAAGGATAAGCTTTGGATTCGTGAAGCGAATACATTTACAGCAAAGGCTGTTAATGTTGGTAGCACCAATGGTACAATAACCGAAGTGTCCGGTATTGCAGAAGGTACTGTCGTTGTTGAAGAGGCTACATTCAATTCTGATGCTATTCCAGCTTCGTTTGAGATGCCACAGCGTAACGGCTCATCTTCACCATTTATGCCTGGTCCTCCTCCAGGAGGGAGAAAATAATGTCCTGAATGTCAATATTATATCATTATGAATGAAAAAGTAATTGATGTTGTGGATATCCGTAGGGATTTTGTCGTGGGTGATGAAACAGTTCATGCGCTGCGTGGTGTTTCATTCACCATAAAACAAGGAGAATTTGTAACTATCATGGGTGCTTCCGGCTCCGGCAAATCAACACTGCTGAATATCATCGGATGCCTTGACACTCCTACAAGTGGCGAATATTACCTTGACGGTACTTCTGTACGGAAAATGTCGAAGGATGAAAGGGCAATACTCCGTAACCGGAAAATTGGTTTCGTGTTTCAGAACTATAATCTGCTTGCAAAGACAACTGCAGTAGAAAATGTTGAACTACCGCTTATGTACAATTCCAAAGTCGGCAGTGCTGAAAGAAGGAGAAGAGCTGTCAATGCTCTTGAAGCAGTCGGACTCGGCAATAGACTTATGCATAAAAGCAACCAGATGAGTGGTGGACAGATGCAGCGTGTCGCAATTGCACGTGCTATAGTCAATGACCCTGCAATTATCCTGGCTGATGAAGCCACCGGTAACCTTGACACCCGCACTTCGTTTGAGATTCTGACACTGTTCCAGAAACTCCATCAGGTGGAAGGACGAACCATAATCTTTGTCACACACAATCCCAACATCGCTAACTACTGCAGCAGAAATATTGTCCTGTCTGATGGGAAAATCAAGGAGGACACTTATAATCAGCATATTTTGGATGCCGCGGAGACACTTAAGTCACTACCAATAGAAGATAATTAAAATGAATATAGGAAATTTTTTTAAGATATCATTAAAGGCTTTGGCCAACAACAAGTTGCGTACATTTCTGACAATGCTTGGTATTATCATTGGTGTAGGCTCCGTAATCACTATGCTGGCCATAGGACAAGGCTCCAAGAAAAGCATTCAGTCGCAGATTTCCGAAATGGGAAGCAATATGATTATGATTCATCCGGGAGCACAGAGAAGAGGCGGCGTGAGAATGGACGCAAGTTCCATGCAAACGCTTAAACTTACTGACTATAAAAGCATTGTCAGTGATGCACAGTATGTTTCATACGTCAGTCCTGTAGTCCAAAGTAACGGACAGTTTATTTATGGTTCAAACAACTATCCCTCCAGCATTTATGGTGTTGACGCCGATTATCTCGAAATTCGCCAGCTGTCCGTTGAAGATGGAGACTTGTTCACCGACCTTGACGTGCAGACAAACGCTAAGGTGTGTGTGATAGGCAAAACCATTGCCGACAACCTTTTCACTAATGGCGAAAATCCAATTGGAGAAGTCATAAGATTCAATAAG
>JAFYJP010000126.1 GCA_017538085.1 Bacteroidales bacterium
CGTTTGGCCGACATAATGTCCTCATTGATGAATCCTCTGACCGAATGACGGCGTGTGAAAAAAAGAGTGGTTTCATCGGATGAAAGGGCATTTATGAATTCGTCATTGTCTGTGTTGATTAGCGAATCGGAATAGCAGTTTATGATTTCGTATTTGTTGTCAACAAAATTCTGTGCAATCATGCAGGCGTTAAGTAATGAGTCTGCATATTGATATTTGGACTTGCTTTTTACATGGTTGAGATAACTGCTAAAGGCGTCAGCGGCGGAGTTATATTCCCCGCATCGCATAAACTGGCGTCCCGCATTAAGATACAGCGAAATACGTGTAGTATCAATAGCGGCTGTATTGATATTCGTAACAGCGGCCTCTTTAAATTGCTTCAGTGAAGTCAGGATGTCAGCCTTGAGCAGTCGTGCGTCAATGTAACAGCTGTCTGTTACAAGACAGTCGTTCACACGTAAAATTGCATGGTCAAGGTCATTGTTATGGAAATCAGCGAGAGCCTCGTTATAAAGCCGTTGTGCTTTCCTTGAAGGTTTCGACTGTGCGCAGAGCGTTGTATTAGTGAGAGTTACAATTATGACCGTGATGATCACAATGTTTGTCTTCGCAATCACATTCATCATTGTCGCAGTTGTCACAATCACTGTCAAAAAGATGACTAAATTTGTTTCTATACGCTGTCATAGTATTGAGAAGCAGTCCGGTAATTGTCATCGGACCTACTCCGCCTGGTACTGGGGAAATCCAGCCGGCAATTTTTGAAACCTCATCAAAATCCACGTCACCGACCAGCTTGAAGCCTGATGGTGTGTCGGCTGCCTCCACTCTGTTGGTGCCCACATCAATAACAACAGCACCTGGTTTGACCATGTCAGCAGTAATGAAATTAGGTTTGCCTATTGCAACGATAAGGATATCAGCCCTACGGCATATCTCAGCCATATTTGCAGTCTTGCTGTGGCAGAGGGTAACAGTGCAGTCTCCCGGATAGCCTTTCCGTGAAAGGAGGATGCTGACAGGTGTGCCCACAATGTTGCTACGTCCCACAACCACACAGTTTTTTCCAGCGGTTTCAATTTTATAGTATTCCAGAAGTTTAAGGATGCCAAATGGTGTTGCCGGAAGATATGCTGGTTCTCCCGAAACCATCTTGCCAATATTTACCGGATGAAATCCGTCAACGTCTTTGGAAGGGTCTATGGCGTTAATAATCAAATCTTTGTCAATATGTGGCGGCAGTGGAAGCTGTACTATAAATCCGTCAACTTCCTCATCATGATTGAGGAAATCCACAACACCAAGAAGTTCCTCAGTAGTAGTGTTTTCCTTCATCTTGTAAACAGACGAGCTGATTCCGACCGAATGGCATGTTTTTTCCTTATTGTTCACATACGTTACACTTGCCGGATCATCACCGACAAGTACGGCAACGAGATGAGGTGCGCGAGCACCCGAATCTATTATTTTGGCCAAATCTTTTTTTATCTGTTCCTTTATGGCTTTAGAAACGAGTTTACCATCTATTAAATTCATAATAATTATTTTCTGTTACGCATTGCTCTCATCATATTTGCTCTGCCCTGATTCGAGCTCATTACATGCATCATTTTCTTTGTATCACCGAATTGTTTGAGAAGCTGATTAACTTCCTGTATTGACGTTCCGCTGCCTGCTGCGATTCTCTTGCGGCGGCTGCCGTCAATGATTACCGGATTTTGACGTTCGTATGGTGTCATGGAATTGATGATTGCCTCAATACTTTTAAATGAGTCATTGTCAATATCAATATCCTTGACTGCTTTTCCCATACCCGGAATCATGCCGACCAAGTCCTTGATGTTACCCATCTTTTTAATTTGCTGTAACTGATTCATGAAATCTTCAAGGTTAAAGGTGTTTTTGGCAATTTTCTTCTGGAGTCTCTTGGCTTCTTCCGCATCAAACTGTTCCTGTGCCTTTTCAACGAGAGAAACTATATCGCCCATGCCAAGAATACGGTCGGCCATACGAGCCGGATAAAAGATGTCAAGTGCATCCATCTTTTCACCGATTCCCACGAATTTTATTGGTTTGTCAACAACAGCCTTGATAGTAAGTGCAGCACCGCCTCGGGTATCACCGTCAAGTTTTGTAAGCACAACCCCGTCATAATCAATCTTGTCATAAAATGCTTTGGCTGTATTCACTGCATCCTGACCGGTCATTGAATCCACAACGAACAAAGTCTCAGACGGTTTGATATTCTCTTTGATTGCGGAGATTTCATTCATCATGTCCTCATCAACAGCAAGACGTCCTGCAGTATCAACTATAACGACATTGAAGTGATTTTCCTTTGCGTACTTAATGGCGTTTTTAGCAATCTCGACAGGTTTGTTGTTACCCTCTTCCGTATATACCGGAACGTTTATGCCTTCTCCGAGAACTTTCAACTGCTCAATTGCTGCCGGCCTATAAACATCACCAGCAACGAGTAACGGTTTCTTTTGTTTTTTGGTTTTCAGGTAGTTGGCAAGTTTTGCTGAAAAAGTTGTCTTACCTGAACCTTGAAGACCTGCTATGAGAATTATGGCAGGACTCCCATTGAAATTAATGTCAACCTTGTCACCGCCCATCAGTGATGTAAGTTCATCATGGACAATCTTGACCATAAGCTGGCTTGGGGAGACGGAGGTTAGTATTTTCTGACCTATCGCTTTCTCTTTAACAGTATCAGTAAATTGCTTTGCAACCTTATAGCTGACGTCGGCCTCAAGAAGTGCTTTGCGGACATCTTTCAGGGTTTCTGCAACATTTACTTCGGTAATATATCCCTGACCTTTTAAAAGCTTAAAAGATCTTTCTAATCTATCACTAAGACTTTCAAACATATCAATAAATTTAAAACTGCAAAAATAATAATAATTATTGATTCTTTGCTAATCTACACCGCAATTGGAGCCGCAATATGCGGATGGCACTGATAATCTTTCAGTTCGAAATCTTCATATTCAAACCCGAATATGGAATGTACATCAGGATTGATGACCATCCTTGGCAGTGGAAATGGGGTTCTTTGCAACTGCAGTTTGCACTGTTCAATATGATTGAGATAAATATGTGCATCTCCGAGAGTATGAACGAACTCACCCGGTTCATATCCTGTGACCTGTGCCATCATCATAGTGAGCAATGCGTATGAAGCGATATTGAAAGGAACTCCAAGAAACACGTCACAACTGCGTTGATATAGCATACATGACAGTTTTCCGTTTGCAACATAAAACTGAAACATCACGTGACACGGCGGCAGGGCCATTTTGTCAATATCGGCCACATTCCACGCCGATACTATGTGACGGCGTGAATATGGGTTTTCCTTGAGTGATTTTTCAACATTGGCAATCTGGTCTATAATGCGTCCGTCAGGTGTATGCCATGACCGCCATTGGTAACCGTAAATAGGCCCGAGATTGCCATCCTTATCCGCCCATTCGTCCCAAATACTGACCTTATGGTCATGAAGGTATTTTATGTTTGTGTCACCCTGCAGGAACCAAAGCAGTTCATAAATAATGGATTTCAGATGAAGCTTTTTTGTTGTCAGAACCGGAAAACCATCTTCAAGATTGAAACGCATCTGATAGCCGAAAACGCCCTTTGTCCCGACTCCGGTCCTGTCTTCACGGACATTTCCGTTGTCGAGAATATATTGAAGTAAATCGAGATATTGTTTCATAGCCTAACCGAGAATAGTGCCCATGATGGCTGATGAAAGAAGAGCAGTCATTGCTGCCACAAGCAAGGCTTTCATACCATATCTTGACAAGTCGTGACGACGTGTCGGAGCAAGGCTTCCGATTCCCGCAAGCTGAATGCCCACTGAGCTGAAGTTTGCAAAACCGCACAGAAGATAAACACCCATGATGATTGACTTGGGCTGAAGGATACCGTTGTTGACCATATCGGTTAAAGTGGCATACCCTACAAATTCATTGATGATAGTCTTTTCTCCGAGAAGCTGACCGAGTTGGAACATGTCCTGACCAGGAACTCCGATGAGCCACATTATTGGGGATAAGGCATACCCTAAGATAAATTGTAATGAAAGACCATTGTAGTTAGTCTTGGCAGCAATAAAATTGTTCAGGGTTGTCCAATCACCTATTTTGAATAGTATGAAGTTTGTCAGGGAAATCAAAGCAACAAAGACAAGAAGCTGTGTTGCAACATTTACAGCGAGTCTCATGCCTTCAACTGCACCGTTTGTGATGACGTCAAGGACATTGGTGTTTTTCTTGTCAGTTTTGGTAAGTTTGACTTCCTGAATTTTCTCGACGGTCTGCGGAAACACAATGCGTCCTATTACAACCGAGGCAGGTGCGGCCATGACTGAAGCTGCAAGCAAATGACGTGCAAAGAACACACTTAAGGCAGGGTCGCCGCCGCCAAGCAATGCAATGTAAGCGGAAAGTGTACCGCCTGACATCGTAGCCATGCCGCCGACCATAACGATAAACAATTCGGCATCGGTCACATTAGGCAGATAATTCTTCACAATCAGTGGAGCCTCGGTCTGACCGAGGAA
>JAFYJP010000127.1 GCA_017538085.1 Bacteroidales bacterium
ACATCACTGGTGATTGACAAAAACAGTCAGATATGGACCATCACCGACGGCGGATATAATGGAAGCACGTATGGCTATGAGGAACCAGGGCTTATAAAAATTAATCCTGAAACAAGGACCGCTGAAGTCGTATGTCGTTTTGAACTTGATGATTCACCTTCAGAACTGAAAATCAACGGTTCTGGTGATACGGTATATTTCTTGAATCGTAATGTTTATCGCTTTGCAATAGATAACCCTTCTGACATTCAGCTGTTTGCCAGAAACACTTCTTCGAGTTCGTACAACGGCTTTTATGGTCTTGCTGTTGACCCGCAGACTTCGTCGGTTTATGTGTCCGATTGTCTGAATATGATTAAAAATGGAATAGTGTATAAATATTCCGCTGCAGGCGAGTTGCTGAAATCATACAAGGTCGGGCTTATACCAGGTGAATTCTGCTTTAAATGATTGATATGCCCTGACGCCCCGAGGCGTTTGTAACTACCAGATTTATTCCACTTTTATGCTGCGGATTGAGCCGGTGTGACTGTCGTAAAGGACATATTTGTTCTTTGCCATGTTGAAGGTCATCATCTTGCCAAGCTGCGGCAGTTGATAGATGCCTCCGCAATAAGTCTTGTCTTTGTATCTTGCATATATTTCTGCAGTGACAGGAATTCTGTATTTTATGCCGTTTTCATTGAGTTTGGGCTCCTTTTTTACCGACTGATTTCGTGGAATGACTGAGAGCGTTATCTGTGAGTTGCTGTTTCTTGTGCTGCTGCAGATGCCAGTCTCTTCGGAGAAACAAAGAACTGAAGTTTCCTTGTTGACGTTGTCGGCTGTCGGAGAGAAAATGAATGAGTGTACATGCTCGTTTTTCAAGGTGCTGCCGATAAACATGCTTAAATAGCTGTCCTCGGCCTGCTTGAGTGACGAAGAGAGGTATCTGAAGGCTTCGACTGAATAGTTTGTTTCCTGATATCCGGAAAGCAGGTCGAGTCGCTGTTGGCGGATTTCCATCATGGAGTTGAGCGCGGCTTCTGCTTTTTCTTCAGTTGACATCTCTTCGGTTGAAGTTATTATTTCGTAAGTTGCGTCTGTGTTGTCGGAGATGGTGTCGGTAAGTGATATCGATGACGGGACTACCGAGTAGTTGTTAAATGAAACAGTAGCATTCTTGGAACTGAAAGCCAGTTGTTCATCATCTGCTTTATCTGTAATGGCATAATCGCTGATTGTTCCTAATCCGATGAGAATACCGTTTTCGTCAATATGGACATAACATTCCGATTCCGACTTTGCCGTAGATTCATTTTTGATGCAGAAACGTGCATTTTCGTCGGCTTCGATAAAAGGTTTCAGGATTATGTCGTCAATGGAGTAGGATCTCTTTTCCTTTTTCACGACATCTTCAATGCCAAGCATACTTTCGGCATAATCGGCATAAATGCCTGGTTTTGTGATATTCTCGGTATAGTGGACTTCTACTATGAATGAAGTTTTAGGCAGTGCACACAAAACGCCGCTGCTTATTGAATCGTAATACTTCACCATTGAAATCTGCGCATTAGTGTTTGTCACACAAATCAGTGTCAAAATTGTAATCAGTATATTTTTTCTCATACATTAATATTATTGTAATTATAACTTTCTACATTCAATTTTTCAGCCATCTCATGCACATAAAATGGCCTTTCGGACAACGTTCGTAGCCGAGTTTGCTGCACGGACGGCATTTCAGGTTTTTGTTTTCAACGATTTCCGACTTGCCTTTGAAATCAGCCGGATAATAAGGATACATGCCGAATTCGGGAATTGTGTTTCCCCAAAAGGAAGTTATGTCTTTTTTGAATGCGGCTGCGATATGCATCATTCCGGTATCTCCGGTGAATACGCGGTCTGCGTTGCGTATCACCTGTGCCGACTGGTTTATGGTCAGTCTGTCGGTGAGATTGAATACATTGCTGCATCGAAGTATTATCTTGCTGCCCTCAACTCTGTCTTCCTTGCCGCCTATGATGTATATCTTATTGGCTCTCATGTTGTTGCATATTTGGACTATGATGTCGGTCGGAACAATTTTGGTCTTGTGCTGTCCGCCGATGGCAAAGACGATATAGTGTTCGGGTAGTTCAAGGCCTGTCGGCATTTTTTCTTTTTCATCTATGAAGTAGTCTAATCCTCGTCCGTCGTTTTCAACTCCCAATTTTTTCACTGCACCGAAATATCTGTCAACCACATGCACTTTCGGCAGCAGGTTTATTTTGAATTTGGTGATAAGGAATTTTTTGAAATCCAACTTATTGAAAGAAGCTCCCGGTTTCCTTAGCCGTCTGCGTATTATGTGCGACCGCGTGTTGTTGTGCAAGTCAACAATGAAATCATAGTTTTCGGCTTTAAGTTCGCTTACCGTTGTTTTTAAGTCTCCATCGAAAAGAAGCACTTTGTCAATATATGGATTATTGGCAACGAGAGTGTTGTAGCATTTCTTCGTGAGGAAATGCAAAGTGCAATCAGTTTGCTGTTTGAGGCATCTGACAACGGGAGAAGTGAGGACAATGTCGCCTATTGAACTTAGGCGTATGACAAGTACTTTCATTTTCATTGTTACTTGAATCTGCAAATGTAAAATTTTTTTTGAAAAGATTATGTTATTTTTGCAGCATGAACGAAGCAGAATATTATTTTATCGATTCCCACACGCATCTTTATGCCAGTCAGTTTGATGTGGACAGAGTTGAGGTCATGCAGCGGTGTCTTGACAACAATGTCAGGAAATTGGTTATGCCCAACGAAGATTATTTGTCGATAGCTCCTTTGAAGTCCATGCTTAGTAATTATAAAGGAATATGTTATGGTGCTATGGGGTTGCATCCGACATCAGTAAATGACGGATACAAGCATGAGTTGGAGCTGATAGGGGAGGAACTGTTCAACGGTGACACTGGTTATGTGGCGGTAGGGGAGATTGGCATGGACCTGTATTGGGACAAGACTTATATGGATTTTCAGAAGACCGTGCTGAGGGAGCAGTTTTCGTGGGCTTTGCAGCTGGAGCTTCCGGTGATAATTCATAGTCGCAGTTCGGAGAGTGTTGTCTTGGATATCCTTGATGAGAGCGAATTTCAGGATGTCAGAGGAATATTTCATTGTTGGAGTGGAACCGTAGATGAGACCATTCGCGCGATGAGGCATGAGAATTTCTATTTCGGGGTTGGGGGAACATGCACTTATAAGAGGTCTAAAAGTCCGTCATTTTTTGATTTTTTGGATTTGGACAGGGTTGTTTTGGAAACTGATTCACCGTATCTGCCTCCAGTACCACATAGGGGACAGCGGAACGAAAGTTCTTATATTCCTTTGATTGCTAATAAATTGTCGGAGAATACAGGTGTTCCTGTGGCGACTGTTGCCGACATTACAAATAAGAATGCAGAGAAGATTTTTGGAATATAATACAAGAAATTCTCTTTGTAATCAACTGATTATCAGTGGTTGTTAACAAAATATTAAAAAATGGTGAATTAAAAATAATCAGTATTTGATTTAATTGAAAAAAAAGTACTAATTTAGCACGCAAATTTTTTAAGCGGTTTGGAGTGTCCTGTTGATGTGCTCTAAAGTGGCTTAAAATCAAGTCCGGAGAGATGACCGAGTGGCTTAAGGTACACGCTTGGAAAGCGTGCGTTCTGCAAAACGGAACCGAGGGTTCGAATCCCTCTTTCTCCGCTGAAATTTATTAGAAACAAAAAAATAAACAATTAATTAAAAAAAATTATGAAAAGATTATTTTCGTTATTAGCAATGGCATTTTTGCTAACATTTGTAGCAGTTAACGCTTTCGCTCAGGATGCTGTACAATCAGCAGACGAACAGCAAACAACAGAACAAGTGGCAGAGGAAACCACAACTCCTGCACCAACACAGTCAGCAGTTCCTGAAGATGAAGTGCAGCAGAAGAAATCATTTCACTATGTATTAAAGGAAAAATTCATCGAAGGTGGTCCTGGATTTATGGCTACCGTTCTTTTGTGCCTCATATTCGGTTTGGCATTGGTTATTGAAAGAATTATCTATTTGACAATGTCAACCACAAATTCTGATAAATTGTTAGGTGAGATTAAGGCTGCCCTCAAGAATGGCGGTCCAGAGAAGGCAATGTCAATTTGCAAGAACACCCGCGGTCCTCTCGCAAGCGTCTTCTATGAAGGTCTTGCAAAGTATGATGACGGCATTGACCAGGTTGAGAAAGCTTTAGGTGCTTATGGTAGCGTTGCTACAGGTAACCTTGAGAAGGGACTCAGCTGGATAGCACTGTTTATTTCTCTTGCTCCATCCTTGGGATTTATGGGTACTGTCATCGGTATGATTGCAGCATTCGATAAAATCTCCGTTGTAGGTGAAATGTCTCCAGCTGTTGTCGCAGGCGGTATGAAAGTCGCTCTTCTGACAACCCTGTTCGGATTGATCGTTGCAGTTGTTCTTCAGGTTTTCTACAACTACATCCTTGCCAAGATTGAAAACATTGTCATTGACATGGAAGATTCATCAATTGAATTCCTTGATATCGTTGCAGACAGCATGGATAATAAGTAATCCATTGAATAATAACAATATATAAAATAAAAAGAGTTATTATGGCAACATCAAAGATATTTAATATAATAGGCAAAATCCTATGCTATATCCTCTTTGCTATCGGTGCTTTTTTGGGTATTATGTTGATAGTGAAGAGCAGAGCAATAGCATCTGATGTGGCTGTCGGCAACCAGTGGGTACTTCCGGCAGTGTATATAAGCGAAGTGGCACTCATACTTGCCATTATAATTGCCTTATTGTTTCCGTTGTTCTTCACACATCATACTAAGCAAGGTATTATAAAAGCCGTTATTTTTATAGTAGCTGCAATAGCAGTAATTGCAATAGCTTATCTTTTACCGGACGCTCAGCTTTCAGAGGAATTCATGAGTAATCCTGACCTTAACGTCAATCCAACTATTTCAAAGTGGGTAGGCACAGGTTGTTATCTTGCATATTTCCTTACTGCAGGTGCAATTATTGCGATAATATATGGTGCAATATCCGATTTATTAAAGAAAGGTAACGTATAATCATGCAGATTAAGAGAAAAGCTAAGAAAAAAGTTCCACCAATCAACGCCAGTTCAATGGCTGATATCTCCTTCCTGTTGCTTGCCTTCTTCCTGATGACAACAACAATGGATGTGGATACAGGTATTGCAAGAAGACTGCCACCACCAGTTCCGCCTCAGGAGGATATTCCTGATATCAAGGAACGTAACATTTTGGCAGTCAGTATCAATAAGAATGACTGGGTAATGGTGAACAACAAGCCTATGGATGTCAGAATGTTGAAGGAAGAGGCAAAGAATTTCCTCTCCAATCCTTTCAACAGTCCTGATCTTCCGGAAAAACGTATGGATACTATTCCTGCGCTTGGCGGATTATATGAGGTCTCCAAAGGCGTCATCTCTTTGAAAAACGACAGAGGTACGTCATACGATATGTACATAAGGGTACAGGACGAATTAACTAAGGCTGTCAACGAACTGCGTGATGAACTGTCGAAAAAAGAATTCGGCGTTCCTTTCACAAGTCTTAAGGAAGAAACTAAAATCGAAGCCATCAAAAGGGCAATTCCTATCGCAATCTCTGAGGCAGAACCTGAGGAATATTAATAACCAATGTAAAAAAACATCACTATGTCAAAATTCATTAAAAGTGCAAAGAAAGAAGTTCCACAGATGTCAACATCTTCCATGCCTGATATCGTGTTCATGCTTATCTTCTTCTTTATGATTACAACTACTATGAGACAGGCTGATCCATTGGTTAGAACTACTGTTCCAGAAGCTTCTCAGGTAGAAAAGCTTGAAAGAAAATCACTTGTAAGCTATATCTATATTGGACCTCCTTCCAATAAGAAACTTGGTAATGAATCCCGTATTCAGCTGAATGATAGCTTCAAGACTCTTGATGACATACCTGA
The DNA here is from genome assembly GCA_017538085.1 of Bacteroidales bacterium. Classification (GTDB taxonomy): domain Bacteria; phylum Bacteroidota; class Bacteroidia; order Bacteroidales; family BM520; genus RGIG7150. The sequence goes on from JAFYJP010000127.1 coordinate 5,995, forward strand.
CTTCATAATGATGGAAAGAGAAGCCCGTGATGAGGTGGACCGTAAACTTATAACCACTTCCATTAAGGCCGACCAAACCGTCAGAATGGGTATTGTTACCGATGTGAAACAGCAGCTTCGTGAAGTCGGTGCATTCAAAATCTCCTACTCGGCACGAAAAACTGCACATGAATAAATAATTACTGTATAAGTAAAAAATGTTAAAAATCTGCTGGTAGCATTTATCAGCAGATTTTTTTTTGCGAAACATCTAATTTTTTTTTATTATCTTTGCAAATAATTAAAATTTGCGTTGGGAAATGGAGCAAAATCAATCTGCTGAAAAAACAAAAGTCTTATTCATTACACAGGAAATACTCCCATATATTGATCAAACGATAAAAGGTGCTATTTGCCGTTATCTGCCCCAGGGAATTCAGGAACGTAATAAGGAAATCAGAACGTTTATGCCTAAATTCGGACTAATAAACGAACGACGTAACCAACTGCACGAAGTAATCAGACTATCAGGCATGAACCTCATTATTGATGATGTCGATCATCCTATCATCATCAAAGTGGCTTCCATATCTCAAGTTAGAATACAGATTTATTTCATAGATAACGATGAATACTTCAAACGCAAATTTATATTCAGGGACGCATCTGGAACATTTTTCGACGACAATGACGAACGCTCTCTCTTCTTCTGCCGTAGTGTGCTTGAAACAGTGAAAAAACTCGGCTGGGCTCCGAATATTGTTAACTGCCACGGATGGATGGCAGCTTTTACCCCGCTTTATGTCAATAAAATGTACAGGGACAATCCTCTTTTCACTACTTCAAAAGTGGTGACAACCATCTATGAGGACGACTTTCAGGAAAAAATGTCCGATACACTCTATGAAAAACTGAAATACGACGGATTGAAAGAAGACGAACTGGCGGCATTTAAAACGGCAGACTACATCACCCTTATGAAATCTGCAATCGACAATTCCGACGCTATTATCTTCGCGGAAAAGAATGTCAATCCGATCCTTACCTCGTACGTGAAAAGCAAAAATCTGCCTTATATTTCATATAACAGATATGATATTGATTATTTGTCCGAAACAACAGATGCTTTTTTCGACGAAATAATTGAATACTAAATTATGCTGAAAAATATTTTTTCGAGCTTGTTAAAAATAGCAGGTTTCTGCCTTCTGCTGTCATTTGTGACAACGGGCTGCAAACCTGATGAAAATGGAATAGGACTTGAAATCATCGGTTCCGATATTTTTGTCCCATACAGAGACACCTTGTATGTCACAGCCTACACAGCTGTGCAGGATTCAACTTCATCGAGCGGTTTCAGCGATAATGAAACCCACCCTGTCGGCTGCCTGTTCGACCCTATGTTCGGAAAGACTTCTTCTTCTCTTGCAGTAACATTCGGCCTGACGTCAGAAAATCCGGAATTTTCCACTGCTGCAGCAGTGGATTCAGTTGTGCTATCCCTGGCTTATTCGGGGAACATTTACGGCGACATGTTATGCCCGCAGACTTTCAGAGTGTATGAACTCACTGAAAAATTGGATGGAACGTATTTCTCCAATTACAGATGCCACCATTCCGCTGTTGAATTGGGCAGCAGGACTTTCATGCCTTCTCTTGATTCGGTCTATGTTGACGGTGGGCTGATTGCCCCAGTATTGAGAATAAAACTTGACAATTCCCTCGGTGAACGTATCATCACTGCCGATTCAAGCTACCTCGCATCCGACACGGCTTTCATAGATTTGCTCAATGGTATATACATTACTCCGGATGTGGTTAATACCCCGGGCAGCGGCGCACTTGTGCATTTTTATCTTGAGGATGACCTCACATTCATTAAAATATATTATCACAGTGATACCACGGGAGGACTTTCCTATCGCTTGAATGTGACTGAAGACCTCGCAAGATATTTGGAATACGACCATTTCGATTATCAGGATGCATCACCTGAAATCAGGACGGCTGTAAACGACACTGCAAGGGGAGAGGAAAAACTGTATGTACAGTCGCTCAGCGGACTTTTCGCAAATATTTTCATTGAAGGTATCGATTCCATAGCTGCAAAAGGAACCATCGCAGTTTCCAACGCTGTTTTGTCATTTCATGTCGATCCGACATCAAATTACATTTCAATGCCAACCGAATACGAACTTGTCAGAATCAAGAGTGACAGGACAACTGCAACGGTGCCTGATGCCTACCTCAATGCTACGTATTATGGCGGCAATTATGATTCCGAGACCGGTATGGTCAGTTTCAGGGTATCAAGCCTGATGCAGGAATATTTCTACGGAACTATTGAAAACTATGGCCTGTATTTGGTAGTCAAATATGCAAGCTATACTCCGGCTCGTGTGGTGCTGTTTGGCAGCAACCCTTCTGATTCAACCAAGCGCATTATGCTCGACATGACTTACTCCGTCGTGTTGCAAGACTAACAATATCATGCAGTATGTCGTTAAATCGCTAAGTGTATTCTGTGGCTCATGCATGGGCTTTGATGACCATTATCGCAAGGTAGCTGAAAACCTTGGTGTAATGCTCGCACAGAAGGATATTAAACTGATTTATGGCGGGTCAAATATCGGTCTTATGAGAATACTTGCCGACTCGGTCCTTGACAATGACGGACAGGTTGTGGGCATCATGCCCGGTATTCTCATTGACAGAAATGTTTCATATAACAGAATATCACAACTGATAAAGTGTGATACCATGAGTGAGCGCAAAAACATGATGATAGAAATGTCAGACGCCTTTGTGGCTCTGCCTGGCGGTTTCGGCACAATGGATGAAATAACAGAAGTGCTGACGCATCACCAGCTCAATTCCATGTCGAAACCTCTTGTTCTCCTCAATATCGACCACTTTTATGACAACTTTATGGCTCATATTGATTTATGCGTTGAGAAGGGGTTTGTGAGAACCGAACATCGTGACAATATAATTGTAGTTGACAATCTGGAAACCATGTTCGAAAGATTGTATTCCTATCATCCGGTGTATGTGGAAAATAAGTGGGTGGATAAGATTATTGAAAACACAAATTACATTATCAATCAAAAGAAAGAAAAATGATAATTATAGGAATTACTGGCACTTTGGGTGCAGGGAAAGGTACAATAGTAGATTATATGGTAAATAACCTGAACTTTGTTCATTATTCTGTCAGGGGATTCCTTTCCGAGGAAATCAAACGGAGAGGTCTTGAGGTGAACCGTGATAATCTGACTGCAGTAGCTAATGACCTAAGAGCTTCAAATTCACCGTCTTATATTGTTGACTGCCTTTTTGAACAGGCTATGAAGAGTGGCCAGAACTGTATAATAGAAAGCATAAGAACTCCAGGAGAGGTTGAATCGCTTCGCAAAAAGGGCAATTTTATACTTCTGGCTGTGGATGCTGATAGAAAAATCCGTTACGACAGGATAGTGCTTCGCGGTTCTGAAACCGACCATGTTTCGTATGAAAAGTTTGTTTCTGATGAACAACGTGAATATGAAACATCCGACCCTAATAAGCAGAACTTGCGCAAATGTATAGAGTGTGCTGATTATCATATAGATAATAATGGCAGCATTGAAGATTTGCATAATGAGGTTGCGAAAATTGTGGATGAGTTGAGAGAAAAAATGAATAATAATCGTCCAAGTTGGGATGAGTATTTCATGGAGGTTGCCAACATAATTGCAAAACGTGCGACATGTGACAGAGGTCGCAGCGGATGTGTCATCGTAAAGAACCATAGAATACTCGTAACGGGATATGTGGGCTCTCCATCCGGACTGCCACACTGCGATGAGGTCGGACATCTTATGAAGAAAATGATAAATGAAGATGGCACTGAATCGATGCACTGCGTAAGGACGGTACATGCTGAACAAAATGCCATCTGTCAGGCAGCAAAACTTGGAGTATCAGTTGACGGTGCAACACTTTACTGCCGTATGACACCATGCAGAACATGTGCGATGATGATTATAAACTGCGGCATCGTAAGAGTGGTCTGTGGCAATAAATACCATGCTGCCAAGGAATCGGAGGAAATGTTCCGTCAGGCAGGTATCCAACTCGATTATTTCAGCGAGGATGTTCTAAAATACAATAATCAGTAAACCATGGAAAATTCAATTTTGTATCCGTTACCTTTTGCTCCCATATTCAAGGACAAGATATGGGGAGGTGATAAAATAAAAACAGTCCTCTACAAGGATTTCAGTCCGCTGAGAAACTGTGGCGAGATGTGGGTTTTATCCGGTCACAATGACGATGTGTCAGTTGTTTCCGATGGTCCGTTGGCCGAAAATGACCTGAATGAACTTATCGGGATTTTCTTCGATGATCTGATGGGAAGCAAACGCTTCAGCGAAGATAATCCAAGATTTCCTCTGCTTGTAAAGATTATCAATACCAACAGTTGGCTGTCGATTCAAGTTCATCCTGATGATGCACTTGCAGCAAAGCTTGAAATTGACAGTGGTAAGGATGAAATGTGGTATGTGCTTGATGCTGCCCCTAAAGCAAAGATTATTGCGGGCTTCAAAAAGGAACTGACTTTGCAGGAATACAAAAAACATGTCAGCAACAATACACTTGAAGAGGTTCTGAATTATGTCAATGTGCGTAAAGGTGACGCAGTGTTTATTCCCGCTGGTATGGTCCATGCGCTGGGTCCCGGTCTTTTAGTGGCTGAAATCCAACAGTCATCCGATACCACGTATCGTATTTATGACTGGAACCGAGTTGATGAAAACGGCAATCCGCGTGAGCTCCATCAGTTCATGGCAGAACGTGCCATCAATTTCAGTGACAATAAGCCGCCTGTTCTGGTCCATCCAAACACAGACATTGAGAACAAGAGAATCAGGCTTATAAACAGTGATAATTTCAACACCAATATAATACGTGTAACACGCCGTCTTGACTTCACTTTAGATACAGAGGACACTTTTATTGCACTTCTTGCGTTTGACGGAGAAGGTACAGTTTCCTCCAACGGCGTCACAACTGTAATCAGAAGGGGAGAAGCTGTTCTTATTCCGGCAAGTCTCGACGGTTACAGTATCGAGAACACAGAAGGTGATTTAATGCTTATTGAAATATATTTGTAAATAATTTAGGTAATAAAATGCTTGCTCTTTTCAAGAAAGAATTAAGTGGTTATTTCTCCTCAGCGATAGGATACATAGCCA
>JAFYJP010000007.1 GCA_017538085.1 Bacteroidales bacterium
GTGGTTGAGCCGAGCAGTACATCGTTGCGATAAACTTTGTAGCCGTTTGAGCCTGCGACTTCTTCCCATGAGAGGGTGACAACAGCTTCGTTGCCGACTAAATCGAATGTGCCTGAAATCTGTGGGGCAACGCAAGGATTTCCGCCGATGCAGGAGAGCACTGCTGCCCAGCCGTCGTAATTCACGGAATAATCGGATGTGAACTTGAATGTGAGCGAGCCGTCTGCAGCGGTTGATGTCTTGGTGCCTGGACTGCTGGTGCCGGAGTATGTTCCCAAAGATGGTGATGATGTGTTAGGACCGTTGTAGATGAACAGGAAGTCATAGTTGTTCTCTAAATGGAATGATTCGAAGGTGACTGACATCTGTGCGCCTGGGGTGCTTGGAGTAAAGGTAATGGTGTAGTTCTTCTGGTTGCCGTAGTTGCCGGAAGGACCGCCGTCATCGTAGAACATGCCACTGCAGGTTGTGAAAGTGCCTGTCTGCATCAGATACATGTTGGTAACGGTGATATAGTTTTCCTTAGTTAGAGTTGCGGTTTCTGATTCGCTTGTAACTGTGAGAGTTACGTCAAAAGTACCTTCTGAGGAATATACCACTGAAGGATTTTCTTCTGTACTTGTTGAAGGTGTACCGCCAGGGAATTCCCAATAATATGATGTTATTGGGTCTTGAGAGTAGGTGTTGTTTGTGAAATTAACTGTGCCGCCCAGTGCAACGGCTGTAACATCTGCCTCAAATAATATTGTCATTCCCGTGTAAGTCAGCTGGACATCCTGAACAACAGTCTGAAAATCTGAAATGGTTATAGGGATAGTTACAGGTTCATAACCTAAGGCCATGTAAGTCACATTGTATGTGCCAGCTTTGATTGGACGGGCGTAGTAGCCGTAAGGGTCTGACATTGAGTGTGAACCGTTTGTGTCGTGGCCGTCAATGAAAATCTGGCAGTCATTGATAGGATTGCCGGTTTCTGCATCGGTGATAGTTCCGTGGATACCATATAAGGCTTCCTGGATGAAGTTGAGAACAGAACGGTAATTCCAGTTCCAATGGTTTGGCAGTTGTGATGCAGGTAATGTCTTGGTATTGCTTATTTCAATTGTGACTTCCTTCAGATTATGGAATGCGTTTGCATTATCCTGACGGCTGCCGGTAATGGTGTACCATTGGTAACCGTTTGTGATACCGTTCTGAAGGTAAGTCATATAGTTGCTGTTGTAAACGTGAGCTGTATCAGCATATTCGCGGCATACCAATATCCACCATGCATCGTCAGCATGAAGCGGACTCTTGTTGTCCCATGGATAGTTGCAGACTTCTGCTCCACCGTGGTAGTTGAAGCTTATAGTGAACTGGACTGTATCCACAAGATTCATGAATGCTATGGTTTCAGGCTGCCATACGTTACCGTCAGGGTGGTCGCCGAAAGCATCATCCTTGTAGTTACGGTTGAGGTCGCAGTTATTGCCGTTGTATCTCTGAGAGCCGAAGACAGTGTTGTTTCCGCCGTGATATGTTCCGTCAGGATTAGCCATAGGGCATATCCAGATTTCAGCATTGTCAAGGAATCCGGTGATGCGTGTGTCGGTTCCGTAGTGTGTACACAGGTAATCAATCATTCTCAAAAGAAGAACGATACCTGTCGTTTCGTCACCGTGCATTGAACTTGTCAGCAATACTCTCGTCTTTGTTGTTGGGTTGTTCGCACTTGTCAGTTTGCAGAGGATTAACTCCCTGTTCTGAACAGTTGGTGCGAGGTGGATTGTGGTGCATATTGATGGATAATCTGTCTGAAATTCATCCATCATTGCAACGTATGCGGAATAAGTTGGGTAAGAATCCCATTCGTATGTTTCTTTGGCATTAAATTGGTCAAGGGTGTACATTTTGTATTCTTCTTCAGGAAGTACCATGGAAGGGTGGAGAAGAATGGTGGGTTCATAGCCGAACTGCAGGAACTCGTTGAAAGTCCGTTCGTTGGCGTATGCAATCACTGTCCCGTTGTCATATTTGTCAATGGAGATGATGCGTGACAGTGCCTGCAAATCCTTTGCATTGTCGGTCTGAAATGAGAAATAGACTTCGCCCCATTTGTCGAAGTCCCAATAGTTTTGGCTTTTCTGGCATATTGCGTTGCCGGATGTTAAAATCGCAAGTAATATTGCGATGATTGTGTAAATCTTTTTCATATTTGTTTTATATTAATTCTATTGGTTGATTTTCAAGACAGGTGGCAGCTGTGATGCTTTGAAACGACTGCCTTTGTATAGTTTTACGGCGCGGTTTACGTATTCTGCGTCAAAGCCTTCGGCTATGATTTCTTCCGGCGGCATCTTATCATCGACGTATGCTTTGAGGATAGGGTCGAGAATGTCGTAAGGAGGCAGTGAGTCCGAATCCTTCTGTCCCGGATGCAGTTCAGCCGACGGGGCCTTGTTTATTATATTGACAGGAATGATTTCCTTATCCTTGTTGATGTAACGGGCGAGTTCATATACCTGTGTCTTGTACAGGTCACCTATGACCGAGATGCTGCCGCACAGGTCGCCGTATAGAGTGCCGTAGCCCATGCATAATTCACTCTTGTTGGAGGTGTTGAGCAACAGTCTGTGCTGTTTGTTTGATATGGCCATAAGAATCACCCCCCTGATACGTGCCTGGATGTTCTCTTCTGTCACATCGAATGGTGCCCCTTGGAACACCGGTTCAAGACTTCTGTTTATATTTTCGTAAATGTCGTTTATTGGAATTATGAAATGATCTGTTTCGACATTTTTCACCATTTCAAGCGCATCGTTTACCGAATGGTCGGTTGAGAATTTTGATGGCATGAGAACTGGAAGAACGTTGTCTTTGCCGAGAGCCTCGACTGCAAGTGCCAGAACTAATGCGGAATCAATTCCGCCCGACATCCCGAGGACTGCCTTTGAAAAGCCTGCATCTTTGAAGAACTGCTGCAGCTTTTCTATTATTATGTTTTTAATTGTTTTCATTTGAAATTATTCGTGCTATGGTAAACTGCAAAAATAGTAATTTTATTTAGTATTTCGCAATAATCTTGGTTACGTATTTCCCTTCGGAGTTCTTGGCGGAAAATACCATGTTGCCCGCATGGTCATCGTTGACTGCAATATTGAGGTCGTCACCTTCGTGACTTTGAAGAATATAGTGTATTTCGATGTATTTCAAAGGGTTGTGCAAGTAGAACGATGTGGGCTTGGCGTTGAGGAGTATCGGAAGATATGACAGATTGTTCGTGTGTCTTGACATATCAATGTCGCAGGCACGTATTTTTCTCTGATAAATGAAGTCATCGGCAGTGGAGTCTTTCATTATTCGTGTGAATCTGCCGCATTTGTAATCCGGCTGTATGCTGACGATTTCGGAGGCAAGTGGATACTCGATTTCGTCGAGAGTGCAGATATGCTGGTCGATGAGGCTAAGGGCGCATGCTTCAATCTTGCCTTCAAAGAGTATCCGGTCTTCCATTTTTGCCTGAATTCCGAGTATTAGGCGCAAGTTCTGGCGTTCGACAGCCCATATATCAGTATCAATGAAATCATGATATTTGGGGAGTCCGTAAATGTTTGCCATATAGCGGGTTACAATCCAGAATGCCCCATAGTCATCGCGGATGTTGAAGTTGTCTTTGCCATTGCAGGAGTTGAAGTCGGTCCATAATTCCTGAAATATCTTGAATATAGAATTGTAACAGAGATGTTCGGTGAAATCAATGTCACATGCGTCGATTCTGTATTTGTGCCTTAATACCTGCAACATTGTAAGATTATTTTTTTACAACATATTTGCCGTCGGCCATAAATACGTCCTTATCATTTGCAGTGGGCATTGAACTTGTAGTATAGGAGTTCTTTATTACTTTTCCATTTTTGTAGTATCTCACTACGTTAGCAATATGTTCGGATGATGAGAAAATGACAAAGACCACTTGTCCGTTGTAATCGGTAATGCTTGTATTTGTAATGTTATTCACGTCAAGGTCAGTGGAGAAAAGCTGTTTTTTCATTGCGGTCATTCCTTCGATTTTTTTGCTTGAGATATAGAAGAAATCCTTGCCCTGTGCGGAATTATCGTCAAAATACATTACTGCAGGTCTTGCCTTGCTGAGCAGACTGGTGGTGGTGATAGATCCGTTTTTATTAATATAGACCAGGGTTCCGTCCTCACTGCCAGTCATGAAGGCTCCCTTTGAATTAATGGAGTTGTTATAGACAGGTGAGGCTGGATTGTTTTTGACCTTGTTGTCAACGTTGGCTTGCAGAGTTCCGTTTGACTTGTATATCTGCATTGTATTGTCATCCTTTTGGACTATAACGTAAGGCGTGTTCTTCTCATACAGAATTGTGTATGGTTGTGATACATGGCCGATTCCTTCGTTTTTCTTTTGGATGGTCAGATCGTTGTTGTTGAATTTCAGATAATAGAATGCGTTATCAATGCCGTTGTAGTAAATTGCAAAATCGTTGTCACTGGTTTTCTGGACTGCAATCTGATTCTGAGCTTTGACAGGGAGAGACAACGGGAATTTCTTCACGAAATTGCCGAGGACATCAACTATGTAAAGTCGTGTGGCGGTGTTGAACATGTACTGTATTTTCTTGTTTTGGTACCAGTCAACTTCGGTTATTTCGCCGATTATTTTGGAGTCGAGGTTTACTTTCCATTTCTGAGTGCCCTTGGAATCGAGATAGTACAGGGTGTTGTCGGATGTCTGGATGAGGATACCGCCTGCATCGCGGTGACTGTTGACTGCAAATGGACCAGTAACAATGTCAGACGGTGCAGCGAATATTGCATCGGCGATTACCGGTGGCGCAGGCTCTTCAGGTGTCGGTGTCTTAGGCTCAGTTTTTTTCTCTTCAGCAGGTTCCGGCTTTTTCTCTTTTGCAGGAGGCGTCTCTTCTTCAACAATTGGAGGAAGTTCCTCAGCGGCAATATACTGCGATGTAAGCCATGTGGTTGACAAGTTGTTTTCGTTGGCTATCCTGTATGTGGCATTGCAGTTTCTGAATGACTGGATGAACAATGACGCATTGTCCTTCAGCATCTTTGTGGTGACAGCATAGTTGTTGTAGAATGAAACCACCTGCAGGTCATCGAAGAAATAGACATCGTGGCAAACCCATGCTGCATCTTTTGTTTTCAGCTTTTCAATGATGTATATGTCCGAGTGTTCGTCATGTGACAGAAGAATGTCGGTAATCTGCCTCTTTTCGCTTGCTGACAAGAGGTTGTTGTTGATGTCAGCTCCGATTTTAAATGATGAGTTTCGTGGTGTAATGTAGAAATATCCTTCGCTGCGCCCTGTGTTGACATTTGATGAAACACTTGGTGTATTGTTGGATTCCAAGATTATCATCCATGCCCCGTCCGTATAAGTGGATATATATATAGGTACTGACGCGAACTTGCTGTAACTTGCCGAGTCTTTTTGGATATTATTCAGCGCACTTCTTATGGAATTGAAATCGTTTATGTTTTTGCCTAACCTGTCAGATATGTTGCCGATGCTCATGGCGGTATTCATGTTATCAAGCGTATTTGATACGAATATCATCTGTATATTGTTGAGAGGCAATATGTTTGGTAATGCTATCGGCTTGTTTCTGTTAATGTTGAAAAGTACAACTGCAACTAATGAAAATGCGACTACCAGCGTTGCAATTAGTAGTATTAATTTGCTTTTTTTGGATTTCATCGGACTGATAATTAAAACTTACAAAAGTAATAAAAAAA
>JAFYJP010000128.1 GCA_017538085.1 Bacteroidales bacterium
CAGTCGGCAAAATCCTGTGTGGTTTCGCCCGGGAAACCGGTTATCAGATCCACAGCCAAGCAGCATAACGGCTTTATTGCCTTGATTTCAAGCAGTTTGTCCCTGAAAAAGCTTGTATCGTAACGGCGGTGCATCAGCTTCAGGATTCGGTCACTGCCGCATTGGAGCGGTATGTGGAAATGCGGCATCAGTTTGTCGGTTTCGCTCAGCAGATTTATTATCCTTGATTCGAGAAGATTCGGCTCAATCGAAGAGATGCGTATCCGTTTCAGACCGTCAATTGCTATCAGCTCGTTGAGAAGCATATATAGCGATTCACCGTTTTTCTTGCCAAATTCTCCGATATTCACACCATCGAGCACAATTTCTTTCTTTCCGTCATCAACGGCTTTCCTGGCTGATTTAATGACATTTTCCACGGTGTCGCTTCTGCTTCTTCCACGCGAGTACGGAATTGCACAGTATGTGCAGAAATAGTCGCATCCGTCTTGGATTTTCAGAAATGACCTTGTCCTGGAATCATCGGATATGGCCGGATGGTAACTGAAATGCTTGGAATCATCGGGACTGGAAATTTTAATTGTGTCTTTTGTCATGCCGTCAATGATTTCAGGCAACTTGAACTTGGTCTCATTGCCGCATACGAAGACAACGTTCGGCATTTCAGCCAGCTCTTCAGGACGCAGTTGCGAATAACAACCGATGATTATTATCTTAATTGAAGGATTAACCGATACGGCATGCCTTATCGCCTGACGGCACTTCTTTTCTGCGTGCTCGGTCACGGTGCAGCTGTTAATTATATGAATGTCAGCCTGCTGTATGCTATCTACGATGCTGTGGCCTCCTTCTTTTAGTTTTTTGCCGATGGAAGTCGTCTCCGAAAAATTCAGCTTACAGCCAAAAGTCTGCATCGAAATTGCGGTCATCTCTTTTTGTTTTTTTCCGTATTTTCTATTAACTTTGCAAAAATAATAAAACTTATCATGCTGAACGTTTATGTGGATAAATTATCTGAAAGGGTGAAATACACTTTCGAGTTTGTGTTCTCCCATCTGATAATCACCGACTACAGACTGATTGATAAGTTTGATGATTTCACCTCTGCTGAAGGTTTTAAAATCGTATATGCTAATCGGAAAATCGTGGATTATCCGTTGATTTATGCTTTTGATTTTCTGTTTGATTCCGATTCTGACAAGATGATTGACGTTGGATGTGATACTGTGGATTCAGTAAAGGTCCTGTTCCCTCATAACTGCACTGATTCGATAATGTCTTTCGACATGTTCGCTGCAATATTCTATATGATAAGTCGTTATGAGGAATATTCACAATATAGCTCGAGTCTTTTTGATGAGCATGGAAGGTATCTGCACGTCAATTCAACGGCTTACCGGGAAAAATTCATGGACAGTCCTGTTGTCCATATATGGTGCGCGATGCTTGAGGACAAATTGAAGCAGTTATTTCCTCAAATTGTCATATCACATCCCAAGTATGAATTTATTCCGACAATAGATGTCGATAATGCATATAAGCATATTAATAAAGGGGCTGTGAGAGTTTGGGGTGGTGTGGCCAAATCTTTGCTGCATCTTGATTTCAAGCTGTTTAATGAAAAAATGTCTGTTATTTTCCGACATGGAAAAGACCCTTATGATGTGTTTGATGAACTTGTAGGGCTACAGAAAAAATACGATATCTGTTTCAGGTTTTTCTTTCTGATGGGTGACTATGGCGGGAACGATAAAGCTTGTCCGCCGTCAGATAAGAAATTCAGGAAATTAATTAGGGATGTCCATGAAAATGCAAAAGTTGGAATCCATCCGTCATACGCATCAAACGATGATATTTCTTTGTTGCCGAAAGAGAAGAAGTTGCTGGAAGATGTTATTGGCGCTCCGGTTACCATGAGCCGTCAGCATTTCCTTCGTTTCAATGTCAGGAATACTTTCTCGAATCTTTTGAATAACGGCATTAAGGAGGATTATTCCATGGGGTATGCCGAAATTGTCGGTTTCAGGGCAGGAGTCTGTGTACCGTACAATTTCTTCGATCTTGGCAGAAACATTGTCACAGACTTAGTGATTTATCCTCTTTCGGTTATGGATGCCACGCTTTTCAGATATATGAAACTCAATGATGTTGAGGCTTTTGATGAAATCAGGAAAATCATAGAAGTCACTAAAAAATATAACGGGACTTTCATCCCTCTTTGGCATAACAGTTCCCTGGTTGACAATAGCAAGCGCAAATTATTCGTTAAAATGATTGAAGCGGCTTTAAACTAACAATTCGGAATTGCAAAATATGAATGTCTTTAACAATAACGATATTGACAGAAACAGATGGGATAGCTTGGTGGAACAGTCAGTGTCTCCAAAAATCACTTCATTTTCATGGTATCTTGATGTAGTGTGTCCACAGTGGAAGGCTATTGTCGGAGATGATTTTTCATGGGGATTCGTGTTGCCTGAAAAAAGAAAGTTTGGTTTTAGATATTTGATTCAACCATTTATTATACAGCAACTTGGTTTAATTTATTTAAATAAAGACTTTAATATATCTTCAACCGTTGATATGTGTCTTGAATATGTGAAATCCCATTATCCTTTTTTTGATTTCAATATCAACGTGGCATCGTTAAGCACGGACAGGGTAGAGAGCAGACTTAACAATAATCTTTTGCTGAATCTGCAACAGAGTTATGAGGCTATCCGCGAGGGTTATTCGGCAAATGTCAGGCGGAACCTAAAGAAATCCGCTGAATCCGGAATAATTGTGAAACGTGTTGACAATTTTGATGAAATAATAAGGATGTTTGTTGATGACAAGGGCGACAAGGTCGGGTGGAACAGCAGAAAAAGCCAGGTGCTTGTTGATGTCCTCAATGTAGTAAAGGCGCATAGGGATATAGAGGTAAGAGGGGCTTTTTCAGGTGATGAGTTGGTGTGTGGTGCAGTCTTTATAGGATTTGGTGGCAGATGGACTTTCATTTTTTCCGGTAATTCCGACAAGGGCAGGGAGACATCATCAATGTTTTCGATTATCGACAGTTTTATACATGATAGTGTAAATCAAGCATTGACGCTTGATTTCGAAGGCTCGAACGACCAAGGGCTATATCGTTTTTACAAGAGTTTCGGAGCATACGATGAAAAGTATCTCAGAGTGACGTCAAAAATAAAAAAAATTAGTTTTGGTAGCTAATTTGGCGCATTAAGTGAAAAATAAGTAGTATCTTTGTACACTTTTAAAAAGCAAAGAATTGATAATAATAAGGAAATAATTATGAATAAGATTAAGCAGAGTATTGAAAAATCTATTAATAAGCAGATTAATGCAGAGGAATTCTCCGCAAGACTGTACAAGTCCATGGCTTCATGGTGTGATGTGAACGGATTGCCAGGATGTGCCAAATTCTTTTGGGCTCATGGTGATGAAGAGATGGAGCACATGATGCGTTTCGTGAAATATTTAAACAACAGAGGCGGTCATGCACTGTTTGATGCTGTTGAGAAGCCTCAGCAGGAATTCAAGGATATTACTGAAATCTTTGAGCTTGCAAACAAGCACGAAGAGGAGGTCACCAAGATGATAAACGACATGTACGCAATTGCTGAAAAAGAAAAAGACTATGCAACCTGCAACATGCTTCAGTGGTTTATTGCTGAACAGGTTGAGGAGGAAGCGCTCTTCGGAGAATGTCTCGATACCATCAAATGTGCCGGAAAAACTAATATTTTCCTGGCTGATCAGGCAATAGCCGGTAAGGAATAGTATTAATAAGTTTTTATGCCGGAAGATTTTACTGCATTAAAAGTACAGGATGGCATTCCCCAACCGGATACTGTCAATCCTGATGCAATAGATCGCCTTAGAGCAAGAAAACGACCCAAACGTTCTCTTGATGAGTACGTTGAGGGAATATTAAAAGGGGACAGAGTTGTGCTCGGACAAGCTATCACGTTGATTGAGAGTGTTTTGCCCGAGCACAATTTTTTGGCTGAACAGATAGTTGAAAAATGTCTGCCGTATTCTGGCAACAGCATCCGAATAGGAGTTACAGGTGTTCCTGGTGCCGGAAAGAGCACTTTCATTGAAGCGTTCGGACTTTATCTTACCTCAATAGGTTACAAGGTCGCCGTGCTTGCCATCGATCCGAGCAGCACCCGGACTAAGGGCAGCATTCTTGGTGACAAGACGCGAATGGAGGAATTGTCGTCCGACAATAATGCATTCATACGTCCTTCACCGTCAGCGGGAACCCTCGGAGGTGTTGCCCGCAAGACCCATGAAACCATCTTCCTCTGTGAAGCGGCAGGCTTTAACGTTGTATTGGTCGAAACTGTCGGTGTGGGACAGTCGGAGGTCGCTGTGCATTCCATGGTGGACTTCTTCCTGTTGCTGCTTATTGCAGGTGCGGGAGATGAACTTCAAGGCATAAAACGCGGCATTATGGAAATGGCCGATGCTATTGTTATTAATAAGGCTGACGGCGACAATGTCAGTCGCGCTGAATTGTCTGCACGAGCTTATAAAAACGCATTGCATCTGTTCCCGCCAACCGAATCGGGATGGACTCCTGAAGTGATGACATGTTCGGCTCTTAATCAAAAGGGTATTGAAGATGCCTGGACCATGATTTGCAAGTATAAACAGATATGCAGCAATAACGGCTATTTTTACAGCAAACGCAACTATCAGGCCTTGAGTGTGATGTATGATACCGTAAATGAACAGCTAAAAAACAGATTTTACAATTCGGAAGTTATCCGGCAGGCGAGTGCAGGGATTGAACAAGATGTCATCTCGGGGAAGACCACTTCATACGCTGCGGCTAAATTACTTTTGGAAAAATATGATAATCAAATAAATAAGTGAAAACAATTAAAGTGTTAAATTAAATATAACAAATTATGAAAGAAAATCTGAAACTTAATCCGAATCCATTGGTTCAGTTTCTTAACAAACCAAAACAGGATTTCACAAAAGAAGATTTGATGGATTTCATCGAAAAGAAGGGAATTAAAATGGTTAATTTCCGTTACCTTGGCGGTGATGGTCGTCTGAAGGTCCTTAACTTCGTTATTAACAATCGCAAATATCTCGACAGCATTCTTTCTGCAGGGGAGAGAGTTGACGGCTCAAGTCTTTTCAAGTATATTGAGGCCGGTTCCAGTGACTTGTATGTTGTACCGCGTTATCGTACTGCTTTTGTAAACCCTTTCTCTGACATACCTACTCTTGAGATTCTTTGTTCCTATTTCAACAAGGACGGCGAGCCTCTTGACCTTTCACCTGACAATGCTTTGAAAAAAGCCCATAAGGTTTTGAAGGAACGTACAGGTTATGATTTCCAGACTATGGGTGAGCTTGAATACTATGTGATAAGTGATGCTGAAGAATACTACAAGGCTGTTGACCAGAGGGGGTATCATGAGGCTTCACCTTTCAGCAAGTACGGTGATTTCAGACAGGAAGCCATGCTTGCTATCGCCAAGTGCGGTGGTGACATCAAATACGGCCATTCCGAAGTAGGCAACTTCACTTTGGGTGATACGTTGTATGAACAGAATGAAATTGAATTTCTCCCTGTTGACATGGAGGATTCGGCTGACCAGCTGGTCGTTGCAAAATGGGTTCTCAGAAACCTTGCTTGGCAGTACGGCTACAATCTGACATTTGCTCCAAAGATTACTACCGGTAAGGCTGGCAGCGGTCTGCACATCCATACCCGTCTGATGAAAAATGGCAAGAATGCAATGGTTGACCGTAACGGCAAACTCAGCAATGCAGCTAAGAAAGCCATCGCCGGCTATCTGACACTTGCCCCGTCTTTGACTGCTTTCGGAAATACCAATCCTACTTCTTATTTCCGTCTCGTCCCTAATCAGGAAGCTCCTACAAAAATCTGTTGGGGTGACAGAAACCGTTCAGTGTTGGTGCGTGTGCCATTGGGATGGACATCAGGAAAGTCGATGGCTTCCATCGCAAATCCTATTGAACCGGCTAATGAAACCAAGTTCAGCGAAAAGCAGACTGTCGAATTCAGATGCCCTGACGGTTCTGCAGATCTTTACAGCCTGATAGCAGGTCTCGGCGTTGCAGCACGTTATGGCCTCGAAATGCCTAATGCTCTTGAGTTTGCAGAGAAAACATACGTTGATGTTGACATATTCAGCGATGCATTCAAAGACCGTCTCAATTCTCTTGAACAGCTTCCGACAAACTGCTATGAGTCAGCTGAAAACCTTAAGCGTCAAGCTGACATCTATACCCAGTACGGCGTTTTCTCACAGAAAATGATTGACGGTATGATTGAACAACTTAAATCTTTCAAGGATCAGAAATTATTTAAGGAGGTTTCCGGCGACCCTGACAAGATGATGGAACTCGTCAACAAATACTTCTACTGCGGATAGAAGTGCATTCGTTGTAAAAAAAAAGCCTGCATTTTACTTGATGTGATTTGCAGGCTTTTGTTTTTGTATATAGTTCAGATTTATTTGGTGTAAGCTTCAATCATCTGTATGATTGCGTAGGTGCAGACTGGACAGAACTTGTCACCTCTGAATGTATTCATCATGCAATCGTAGGCGGGACGGTACATGCCCTTAGGCGTATATCCGGCACCTTCGAAAACACCGACTTTGTCGTAATATTTCTCTGTCGCCGGTGTCGGTATAGGAGTATTTTTGTCAACCATGAATTTCCATTTGCTGTCAAAGTCAACAAGTGACGTTATGTTGAATTCCCACGGTTCAATCTTCAAATTGTAGTACTCTTCATATTCCACATCTCCGGTATATTCGTCTGCAAGACCTGCAAATGCATGGCTGAATTCATGAATTATGACCTTAGCCGATGCCATGTTGCCTGACGTGCTGACGGAGTAGTAGTTGTAAATACCGCCGCCGCCATAAA
>JAFYJP010000129.1 GCA_017538085.1 Bacteroidales bacterium
CCGCTGGCGATGAACACAATGTCGCTCCGCCGTGCCGCCCAACCATTCCAGAAGTTCTCGAAAGCTTCCGTGAAATTGGAGCGGAGCGAGTCAATCCATGGCATCTCATCTACAAACACCACTTTCTTTCGATCTTTACGCAACGAAGACAGGTATTCCTCAAGCGCATCGAAAGCATCAAACCAATCGGCAAATGCAATTGCCTTTCGCCCGCCTGTTACCTGTTTCAACGCCTTGGCGAAGTTACGTAGCTGGATTCGCTGCGACAGTTTATGACCGCCAACGTATGTGAAGTCGAAAGATCCGTGGAAGAACTGGTCGACTAAAAATGTCTTGCCCACACGTCTGCGTCCGTAAACAATGACAAGTTCTGAGCGGTTGGAATCAAGGCAGCGCTTTAATTCAGCAATTTCTCTTTGCCTACCTATAATCTTGCAGTTTTCCATGTTATTTACTTTATGAGAGTGCAAAAATACTGTATTCCTCAAAATAATAGCTTGAAAATATACTTTTTCTTTAAAAAAAAGCGAGAAAAAGTACGTTTTCATATAACCATAATAGGCTGTAAAGACCTTTATGCGTTTCCCACAGTACACAGCCGCTCCAACGGGTCGGGGTGCCCGTTAAACATTAATCTAAAACCTTACCTTGTCCGTCAATAGTGACGACAAAAGGATATTCTCTGATATTTAGTTCTTTATGAAGCTGGTATGTGTTGACTGCGTGATATTTGGCTTTCCTGTGACTTTCCGCATCATCACTTATTTCAATAGGTATCAGTGTCAGATGATGACGATGCAGATAGGTGTTGTTTTCAAGGGTGTCAAGTGCGTACAGATTCTGACTTATGCAGCTTTTATAGAAAAACAGGTACTTTGCGTTATTGTCAATCGATTGGATATCAACCTGATTGCCGTCTTTATCGCTTATTTCTATGTTGGGGAAAATTGTGCCTTCAGCGAGCAACATTTCGGAATTGAGCAGATTGTTACAAATCTTTCTGACATTGGGTGAAGTGGCTGCATCGGCTGCTTTTTTCAATATGGTTACTGCATAGTCGTGGCTGTATATTCCTGCACTGATTTGAGATGCTATGTTTATAATAGAAACAAGTTCAATAAGTTCCACGTTCTTTGTGTCTTTGGCTGTAGGTGAGAAACCGGCCTTTTTTGCAAATTCCATCAGAAACTCCATGTACATCGGATTTAGCATTTCGATATCGTTATCGAATATGTATGTGTCGGCGAGTGCTTGTTTGGATTTTGACAGAAATGACAGTTCTGTGAGCGCAAAACTGTATCTTATGTATGTTTCGAGAAAATGGTCGTGATATTTTTTGATTCCATTCAATACGCTGGTTTTGAAGTTGTTGTGTATGGCATGATTTCCCCTGATGATGCTGCCTGAATTGGCATACAGGAAATCGTCATACGACCCGTTGAAATCCGATATTGTCTGGTTAATATCGTCAATATCCGAAGATGTGATGTCAGTATTAAGATATTGTATATTGGTGAATGGATTCTGAGTCGGATCAGATTCCGGCACCGTAACGAATATGTCGTAAATGACATCGGGTGACAAATAAATTGTTGCCTTTGCAAAATTTACGTATAGCGTGTATTCTTCAGTTTCCTGTTCACTAAAAGTGAAGTTAATGGAATTTGTGACAGGAATGTAATCCGCGAAAACGACTTCATCTGCATTTGACACATAATCTGATTTCCTTTCGAGTCGGAGATATTTGCCGTAACCATTTTTGACTGTGCAGTTGACGGTAATAGTCTGAGCTGAAATACTACCTAAAATCAGATACAGTATCAATGTTATTGAAAGACGTTTCATAAAGTTATAATTTTATGTCAAGTCTGGACG
Organism: Bacteroidales bacterium; assembly: GCA_017538085.1. Taxonomy (GTDB): domain Bacteria; phylum Bacteroidota; class Bacteroidia; order Bacteroidales; family BM520; genus RGIG7150. The sequence continues at coordinate 1,876 of JAFYJP010000129.1, forward strand.
GGACGAACTGCGACACGTCACCGCCGTTAATCAGCAGATCTCTGACAATCGATGAATTAAGGGATGAATATTCGTTGGCAGATAGAAGGTAAATGGTTTCTATTTCCGGATAGAGCTGTTTGTTAACCTGCCCTATAATCCTTTCGAACTCGAAATCGGCGGAGGTACGTAACCCTCTGATAATGAATTTGGCACCAACATTTCTGCATAAATCTACGGTCAGTCCCTTGTAACCTACAACTTCAATGTTTTTGTATTCTTTGAACACCTGCTGAATCCATTTTACACGTTGTTCCAAGGTGAACATGTATTTTTTGTCAATGTTGACACCTACACCTATATAAAGTTTGTCGAAAAAAGGAAGTGCACGGGTTATAATATCCTGATGTCCTAATGTGATAGGATCGAAAGAACCAGGGAAAACTGCTATTTTACTCATTGTTTTTTTGAATTGTTCAGGTAAATAAAATTTCAAAGCACAAATATATTAAATATTTAATTACCTTTGCAACCTGCAAAAAAATCATTTTTAATAATTATAATACATTGATAATCAAAAATATATAACGATGGCTCAGAATATTTCAAAACTTCGGAACATAGGAATAGCAGCACATATAGATGCTGGAAAGACTACGGTATCGGAAAGAATATTATATTTTACAGGAGTGAACAGAAAGGTTGGAGAGACTCATGACGGTCAGGCCACCATGGATTTCATGAAGCAGGAGCAGGAGAGGGGTATCACCATTGCATCTGCTGCAATAACGACTCATTGGAAAGATCATCAGATAAATTTGATTGACACTCCGGGACACGTTGATTTCACCATAGAAGTGGAGCGTTCCCTTAGAGTAATTGACGGAATGGTTGCTGTGTTCTGTGCTGTTGGTGGAGTCGAGCCACAGAGTGAGACAGTATGGAATCAGGCCGACAAGTACCGTGTCCCGCGTATTGCCTTTGTCAACAAAATGGACCGTGTGGGTGCCGATTTCAATGAGGTTGTCTCACAGATGAACAAGTATCTTGGCGCTAACGCAGTTCCAATACAACTGCCTGTCGGTGTGGAGGATAGTTTCCAGGGCATGATTGACCTTGTGAATATGAAGTCGGTGATGTTTAAGGACAAGGAGAGAATAGTCGGTGACATTCCTGAAGATTTGCGGGAACCGGCTGAGGCTGCAAGACGCAATATGATTGAAAAAATTGCCGATGTTGACGATGATATTGCGACTCTTTATCTCGAAGATGCTGAAATATCAGCGGAACAGATTATGACAGCCATCAGAAAGGCTACCATTCATCTGCTTATGACGCCTGTCCTGTGCGGTGCAGCTTATAAGAATAAAGGTATCCAGTTAGTTCTTGATGCCATAGTGAATTATCTGCCTTCTCCTCTTGATATTGGGGCTGTGATTGCTCACGACCCAAACAACGAAGAAAAGACTTATCAGCGTAATCCGAGCAATAACGAGACTTTCACGGCGCTTGCCTTCAAACTTATTAATGACCCGTTTGTCGGACAGCAGACTTTTATCCGTATATTTAGCGGAAAGCTCACCAGTAACATGAGTCTGTATAATTCCAATAAAGGAAAGTATGAGAGGGCAGGACGAATTTATCGTATAAAAGCCAAGGAACGTGAGGAAATATCGGAGGCTGGTGCAGGTGAAATAGTGGCACTTATTGGTATGAAATATACACGTACCGGAGATACACTGTGTGATGAAAAACAGCCTGTTCTGTTGGAGTCCATCAACGTTCCGCCAGCTGTGATTGAAATGAAGGTCATGCTTGACGACCGCAAGAATAGGGACAAACTCGGAGAGGCACTTGCAAAATTGTGCAACGAGGACCCGTCATTCCATGCTCATTACGATGATGAAACCGAAGAAACTATAATCGCCGGTATGGGCGAACTTCATCTTGAAATAATAGTTGACAGACTGAAGGATGAATTCAAGGTGCCTGTTTCTGTCGGAAAACCGTCTGTTTCCTTTAGGGAAACCATCACCTCAGCATTCGAGTGCAATTATAAATATGTGAAGCAGACCGGAGGTAAGGGACAGTACGCACAAACAGTCATCCGTTTCGAACCGAATCCTGGCAAGGGCTTTGAGTTTGTTGACGTCACGAAGGGTGGTGTGATACCAAAGGAATTTATCCCTTCTGTCGAAAAGGGATTGCGCAAGGCTATGGACAAGGGACCGCTTGCAGGCTATCCTGTCCTGGATGTCAAATGTGTTCTTGTTGACGGTAGCCATCACCCGGTCGATTCCAGTGACATGGCATTCCAGGTTTGTGCCCAGATGTGCTTCAAACAGGCTTTCATGAAGGCTGATCCTATCCTTCTTGAACCTGTAATGAAAGTTGAAATCAACACTCCTGATGAATACATTGGCAATGTGACAGGCGACTTGAACAAGCGTAGAGGCAGAATTGAGGACATGAGACGTTTTAGAAAGGGTTCACAGAAACTTGACTCGTTCATTCCGCTTGCCGAGATGTTCGGTTATGCCACCGCCTTGAGAAACATCACCAGCGGTAGAGCCAACTATTCCATGGAGTTCAGCCAATATTCGCCTATGTCGGCTGCAAGTCAGGAGGAAATTCTCAAATTAACATCCCATTGTTAATATGTATCATGAAATAATATGTGATATTAGTAATTTTTGCCATTATTTTGCGTTTTAGTATAGAATTGTATAAATCAATAAATTATGAAAAAGTTAACCGGCATATTATTATGTGCTTTGCTTTTGGTGTTCAGCACATTCAATGGTCTCAATGCGCAGACTAAGGCTATATCTTCCATGAAAGGCGATCTCAATAACGATGGTGTAGTTAATACTCTTGATGTCGTCATGCTTATTAATATTATTTTTGGTGGGGACCAAGGTATTATGTACGCTGATGTCAACGGAGATGGTGTTGTAAACACTCTTGATCTCGTCATGACAGTAAACATTATTTTCTACGGTCAGCCATCTGAATTGACTGTTGCAACCAGTGAAGTTAGCGGCATTACTTATTTTTCAGCATTTTGTGGTGGAAATGTTTCAGATGATGGCGGACTGGATATGGTGTCACGCGGTATATGCTGGAGCACATCCGAATCTCCGACAGTATTTGACAACGTAATATTCAATGGCAGCGAAACCGGTGAGTTTGCATGTGTTATGACTGACCTTGCGAGTGCAACCACTTATTATGTCCGTGCGTTTGCAATCAATACCGCCGACACTGCATACGGTGAACAAAGGGTTTATACCACCGATGTATATAGTGCTATTGGACAAAGCGTGGATTTAGGACTACCTTCAGGAACCAAGTGGGCTGACCGCAATATCGGTGCTTCTCTGGCTTCTGAATATGGCAACTATTATTCATGGGGGGAGACAGCAACTAAGGAAGATTATTCATGGAACACTTATATCTGTACCCTGGACCAGTGCGATACCTCTGAAGATCCAATATTCGCTGCCGGTCTTACTGATATTTCCGGAACAGATTTTGATGCGGCTCATGTGATTTGGGGCGGAACATGGCAGATGCCAACTGATGAACAACTGAGTGAATTGTTGGACAATTGTACGTGGATTTGGAGTACACAAGGTGGGGTTGACGGTTATTTCGTGATTGGCCCTAACGGTAATTGCATATTCCTTCCTTCAACAGGCTGCTTTGACGGCACAGAGCTACGTTTCTGCGGGGCCTTAGGATTTTATTGGACATCAACTCATTGCATGTATAATACAACGAATGCAAACCATCTGCTTTTCAACCCATCACACTCATTCGAAAATTTCCTCTACCGCTATTACGGACAGACCATACGTCCTATTACATTCTAAAGGAAAGATTTTACCATAACCGACCGACCTTCTATGGTCGGCGGTTATTTGATAGTCATTAGTTGATTGTCTGTTAGAAAAGTGAAGTCTGCCCGTCAGACTCGACGTTATTCGTTACATCGTCTCCGCCATTGACTTCTTCATTTTCAGCGATTACTGTCGTTTCGCTTTGAGTTTCATTGTTGCCTTGATCCTCATTGCTTTGACTTTCGCCAATTTGGCTTGTTTCTTGGCCTTGGTTTTGCTCCTGACTTTCACCTTTATTCTGACTTTCTCCCTTTGCTTCTTCAGCATTGTATTCTTTGTCAGGATAATATGGCTGTAGGATGAGGATTTCATCAAAACTCTTGGTGGTAAGTCGTTTGCCTTTGGCGGTTATGCCCTTGGAATCTATGAAAGAATCAAGTTCCACCATTTCATAATAGGTTGGTATGTCGTTCTTGTCAGGATATGCCAAAGCAATTCGTGGATGGTCATCGATAAAGATGTTTACCAGTTTCGAGCCTGGATCTTTGTCGAGCATGGTGCCGAAGAATTCGTTGTTGTCGAGCTGGAAGCGTTTTACATAGTATTGTCCCTTGTCGCCTGCATAATATATTACGCTGTAAATCCTGTCCGGATAATGCTTGCAGATGACAACGGGGTCGTTTTCAAAATGGTTTGACAGGTCAAAGTTAATGACATGGCAGTTGCCGTCAGGAGTTGCATAGAATATTTTGTCATCGGCTTCAAAAGCACCCAGAAGCGTGCCTCTGCCTTCGGTGTTCAGCCGCCTTACAGTTTCATCGTACCATATCTTGCGTGCTGCCAACGTTGATACACCTTCGTCTTTGAGAGTTATCCTGTTAATCGGGTTTTTGGTGAGCAGATTGCCTTTTGAATTTCTGCCCTTGATGGTCAGTTTGCTGAAATCGTATTCTATTGACTGATTTTTCATCTTCGGACGAGGACGCAGGAATACCTTTATCGTCTCCGCCTCACCGTTAGGCCGAACATTCAGATAAATTATTTTTGAGTCAGGCTTTCCGTTTGTTATGTCATATTCCTTGTCAAGCACAATGCCTGAAATAGAGAAACGTTTCACATAGTATGCGCCGCCTCTTCCGTCTTGATATACAACATTATAGATGGTTCTGTCATCGTTTTTGCGGAAGACATTGATATATTTCACGTCATTGCCGACGAAGAACTTGTCGCTTACTTTGCGGATTTCGTATTTTCCGGATTTGTGTATTGTGAGAATCTGGTCGATGTCGGAGCAGTCGCAAACATACTCGTCTTTCTTCAGCGCTGTTCCTGCAAAGCCTTCTGCTCTGTTGATGTAAAGTTTTGACGACTGTGCAACGGCCTTGATGGCATCTATGTCATCAAGTGAAACTATTTCTGTCTTGCGGTCTTTGCCTTTGCCGTATTTTTCCTGTATGTGCAGGAAGTATTTTATGGCATAGCCGACTATGTCGTTCATATTGTCTTCAACCTGTTTCAGCTCATTCTCCAACCCCTTTGCTTTTTCCTCCTCGCGTTTCTGGTCGTATTTTGAGATTTTCTTAATCTTTATTTCTGTAAGTTTGATGATGTCATCGGTGGTGATTTCGCGGTAAAATGACGATTTGAACGGTTCAAGTCCTTTGTCAATGGTCGAAAGCACAGATTCCCACGTCTTGCATTCTTCTATTTTGCGGTATATTTTGTTCTCGATGAAAATGCGCTCGAGTGACATGTAAAGAATCTGTTCGAGAAGTTCCGCTTTGCGTATAAGCTGCTCTTTATAAAGTAGTTCTACCGTGTTGTCAGTGGAAATCTTTAAGATGTCGGAAACGCCGATGATTTCAGGCTTTTCGTTGTGGATGACACAGGTGTTTGGAGATATTGTTGACTGGCATTCGGTGAAGGCGTACAGCCCGTCAATGGTTTTATCTGGACTGACACCTGATGCGAGTTGTATGATTATTTCAACGTTGCTTGCAGTGTTGTCGTCGATTTTTTTGATTTTGATTTTTCCCTTGTTGTTGGCATCGACGATGCTGTCTATTAGTTTGTCAGTTGTAGTGCTCCAAGGTATCTCGCTAATGACGAGAGTTCTGTTGTCGAGTTTGGATATTTTGGCACGGATTTTCAGTTTGCCTCCGCGTTTGCCGTCGTTGTATTTTGAGACATCGATTTTGCCTCCGGTAGGAAAGTCGGGATATAGGACGAAGTCTTCTTTTTTCAGATAAGCTATGGAAGCGTTGATGAGTTCGTTGAAGTTGTGAGGCATGATGTCGCAGGCGAGACCTACTGCAATGCCCTTTGCGCCTTGTGCGA
>JAFYJP010000130.1 GCA_017538085.1 Bacteroidales bacterium
GCAGAATTCAACAAAAAGAATGATATGGAAAAAAGGAAAAGACTGACAAACAGGAAGATTATCATTGAAAATTTCTTTGATAATGGAGAACATCTTTTTGCAGACCAACTTGGTTGGTCTAAAAGGGAGAAAAAGGAGGCACGCTCTTTTGTCTCTAAAGATATCTTCGAGTTCGAGGTTGTTTCTGTAGGCTTGAACTTGGCATTTTACTATGTAGATAACGACACTTTTTATGGGATACACACAGAAAGTATTCCGATTGAGGTGAAAGTGCTGCCTCGTGATAACCCTAACAGTCCGTATATAAATTCTCAATGCAAAGGTGATACCCACGTCCACGGCGAAGTAATACTTTCTTTCCAACATCCTGAAGAACTGTGGGAGGGTATCAAGATTGACGGTAATTCGCTGGAAGAAGTTCTGAATAGGTCTTACATAATCACGTTGAATTAAGAACATCTACGTTATCGAGACAGAATAAAGCTGTCTTCAGACTGTCAACAGCTTCTCCCCATATTCTACGTGAATAAGGCTCAGTCCCTGCGCCGGTACTGATTCGCCGGCCTTGCGCCTGTCTTTGGATTCAATTATTTCCCGAAACTGTTGCAGCGTAATTCTGCCGTTACCTACCATAAGTAGCGTGCCTACAATGGAGCGAACCATGTTGCGTAAAAATCTGTCTGCAGTGATATAAAAATATAATAAATGGTCTTTTTTTTCCCAATGTGCATCGTAAATCTTGCAGTTGTTGGTGAAAACCTGCGTGCCTGTTTTTGAGAAACACTTGAAATCGGTGTATTCCTTAAGTGTTTCGGCGGCTTGATTCATTAGGTTGATGTCAAGAGAATAATGATATTGGTATGAATATTTTGTCAGAAACGGGGCCTTTTCTGTGGAAATTATGTAGCGATATGTCCTGCTGACGGCATCAAAACGGGCATTGATTTCATCGTTGACAGGACGCAGCTTTCTGATGATTTTTATGTCTTCGGGAAGGATGGCGTTCAGACGGTATAATAGTTCATCCGCCGGAATACTGTCTTCTTCAATGTCGTAATGAAGGTAGAAATCCTCTGAATGGACTCCAGTGTCAGTCCTGCCACAGCCTGTTGTGTCGATTTGGGTTTTGTAGAGTGTTGAAAGTGCTTTTTCAATGACCTCCTGTACGGTGATGCCGTTGGGTTGTTTTTGCCAACCATGATAATTGGTGCCGTCGTATTGTAGGTTTAAAAATATTCTCATAATCAAATGGCAAAAATAACTATTTTTTATCTTCAAAGATGTTTTTTATGTCCATCTGAGGAACAATAAACAATAAAAAAGTGTTATTTTTGCGTTTTAAGAAAAAAAGAGAGATATGGCAGAAATGATTGGCAGCATTTGTCAGATAATTGGCCCTGTTGTAGATGTCTCATTTGATTTGAAGGGTGACAAGGTCTTTTTACCCAAAATTCACGAGGCACTGGAGATAGAACGGGACAACGGGAAAAAGTTAATTGTCGAAATTCAGCAACATATAGGGGAAGACACTGTCCGTACAGTTGCTATGGATTCGACTGATGGTCTGAGGCGTGGAATGAAGGTTGTGTCACATGGTGAAACTATTTCTGTTCCTATTGGTGATCAGATAAAAGGGAGACTAATGAATGTGACAGGAGAGGCAATTGATGGTTTGAAACCTCTGTCTCATGAACATGTGTATTCAATCCATCGTGAGGCTCCCAAATTTGAAGATTTGAAGACCGTTGAGGAGGTTTTATATACGGGTATCAAGGTGATTGACCTTCTTGAACCATACAGTAAAGGTGGTAAAATCGGACTGTTTGGCGGTGCTGGTGTCGGTAAGACTGTGATTATCATGGAACTAATCAACAATATTGCCAAAGGTCACAATGGTTTCTCAGTCTTTGCCGGAGTAGGTGAACGTACTCGTGAGGGTAATGATTTGCTTCGTGAAATGATTGAGTCAGGTGTCATAAGATATGGTGACGAATTTCTGAAGAGCATGGAGGAAGGCAACTGGGATTTGTCGAAGGTCGATTACAATGAACTTCAGAAATCTCAGGCGAGTTTGGTTTTCGGGCAGATGAATGAACCGCCTGGAGCACGTTCTTCGGTGGCTCTTTCGGGACTGTCGGTTGCCGAGTCTTTCAGGGATGCTGAAGGCGGGGGACATGATATCTTGTTCTTTATCGACAATATTTTCCGCTTCACGCAGGCGGGCTCCGAAGTGTCGGCACTTTTGGGAAGAATGCCGTCAGCTGTTGGCTATCAGCCGACACTTGCAACTGAAATGGGGGCAATGCAGGAACGTATAGCCTCAACCAAACATGGCTCTATCACTTCCGTACAGGCTGTATATGTGCCGGCTGACGATTTGACTGACCCTGCTCCTTCAACAACTTTCGCCCACCTTGACGCTACAACCGTCTTGAGCAGAAAGATTACCGAAATGGGCATATATCCTGCCGTTGACCCTCTTGAGTCGTCATCAAGGATTCTTGACCCGGCAATTGTCGGTGAA
>JAFYJP010000131.1 GCA_017538085.1 Bacteroidales bacterium
AATCGCAAAAAAAGCCAACATGATAGTCAACCACCACCCATACATCTTCCATCCAATAAAGAAAATTGTCACAACGGAGTACAACACACATCTGATTGTCAAGGCTATAAAAAACGACATCACAATATATGCCGCACACACAAATCTCGACAATGTTAGAGACGGCCTCAATTTTGCAGTGGCGGAGGAACTGGGCCTCAACGGCATAGAATTCCTCGAACAAACCACTGAAAATAGCGGCAGCGGTGTGACAGGAACATTTGCGACACCGATGGATGAAACGGATTTCCTTCATTTCGTGAAAGACAAACTGCAGATTGGTGCCATGCGCTATTCACATCCCACTGGCAAGAAGATACAGCGCGTGTCGATATGCACTGGTGCCGGGGCATTCTTATGCAATAAAGCGTTGGAAATCGGCAGTAATGCCTTCATCACTGGTGATGTCAGGCACCACGAATTCTACATTCCCGACAACAAGATGCTTTTGATTGATGCCGGTCATTACGAGACGGAACAATTTTCACGCCGATGGTTCATGGAAGTCATTAGGAAACGTTTCCCGAATATTCCTGTGGAATACGCGGAATCTGGTGTGAATCCTATTGGTTTCCTACATTGACACGATTCCGTAATGATTTTATCTTGTGCTATCTAACGCACATTAATCAATTTATGTATCCTGTACTCTATATTCCGAATTAAATCACTATCTTTGCATTTTCAAAAATTTTAGTTCGATGAACAAATATACTGAATATAAAAAACTTAATCTAACTGATATAGCAGAAAAAATCAGCAATCAGTGGCAATGCGACAACACCTTCGAGAAGTCAATGAAAATGAATGAAGGGCACAAACCTTACATCTTCTTTGAAGGGCCTCCTTCAGCCAACGGTCAGCCTGGCATCCACCATGTAATGGCACGAACAATTAAAGACATCTTCTGCAGATTCCATTCACAGAAGGGCGAATATGTCAGGAGAAAAGCCGGTTGGGATACCCACGGCCTCCCTGTCGAAATCGGCGTGGAGAAAAAACTCGGAATAACCAAGGAAGACATCGGCAAGAAAATTTCCGTCATAGACTACAACAAGGAATGCCGCGCAGAAGTGATGAAATATAAGGATATGTGGGATGACCTGACCAGGAAAATGGGATATTGGGTCGATCTCAAATCTCCGTATATAACCTTTGAAAACAAATACATTGAAACCCTGTGGTATCTCCTCGGACAACTTTACGACAACGGCTACCTGTATAAGGGCTACACCATTCAGCCATACTCGCCGGCAGCAGGTACAGGTCTCAGCTCGCATGAACTGAACCAGCCAGGCTGCTACAGAGATGTCAAGGATACTACAGCCACGGTACAGTTTGAAGTCATCCGCGATGAAAAATCCGAATTCCTCTTCAAAAACACTGCAATGCCGCTATACTTCCTCGCATGGACGACAACTCCATGGACACTCCCGTCAAATACCGCACTCGCAGTCGGCGCAAATATTACATACTGCGAAGTGGAAACCATAAACCCATACTCACTGAAGAAAGTCTGCATAATAATCGGCAAACCGCTCCTTCCACTCTATCTCAAGCCGGAAGGCGAAAACGGGGATTTCGACAGTGTTAAACCTGACGACAAAATAATGCCGTACAGAATCATTGCCGAATACAAAGGCTCAGAACTTAAAGACATAAACTACAAACAGCTGATTCCATGGGTGAAACCGGACGGTGACGCATTCAGAGTCATCCTCGGTGACTTCGTCACGACTGAAGACGGTACCGGCATCGTCCATATCGCTCCGACATTCGGTGCCGATGATGACCGTGCAGGAAAACAGTCAAATATTGCTCCGTTGCTGATGCTCGACAAAGACGGCAACCACCGCCCTATGGTAGATATGTCAGGCAAATTTTACCTTGTGGAAGACCTTGATCCTGAATACGTTAAAAAATTTGTCAACGTTGACCTATACAAGGAATATGCCGGACGTTTTGTAAAGAACGCCTACGACCCGAAGCTCACTGAAAAGGACATCACCCTTGACATTGACATTTGCATCATGTTGAAGAACCAGGGCATGGCCTTCAGAATAGAAAAACATGTACACAGCTATCCGCACTGTTGGAGAACTGATAAGCCGGTGCTCTACTACCCTCTTGACTCATGGTTCATCAAAGTCACAAAGTCGAAGGACAGAATGATAGCCCTAAACAACACCATCAACTGGAAACCAGCATCAACAGGTTCCGGACGTTTCGGCAACTGGCTTGAAAACATTCAGGACTGGAATCTCAGCCGCTCACGTTTCTGGGGCACTCCACTCCCTATCTGGGCTACTGAAGACGGCAAGGAAAGAAAGTGCATCCACTCCGTCGCAGAACTCTATGCCGAAATCGAAACGTCAGTCGCCAAAGGCTATATGAAGGATAACCCTTACAAGGACTTCAAAGTCGGCGATTTATCTGATGAAAACTATCATAAGATTGACCTGCACCGTCCGTTCGTTGACCAAATCATCCTCGTCTCGGATTCAGGCAAGCCAATGAAGCGTGAAAGCGACCTGATTGACGTATGGTTCGATTCAGGAGCTATGCCTTACGCACAGTATCACTATCCGTTTGAGCCGATTCCAGGCGGCACTGAGGATAACCCTCTCAAAGAAGTGTTCCCTGCAGATTTCATTGCTGAAGGCGTTGACCAGACACGCGGATGGTTCTACACACTGCATGCAATTGCCACAATGTGCTTTGACTCAGTGGCTTACAGAACTTGTGTCTCCAATGGCCTCGTCCTCGACAAAAACGGCAACAAGATGTCGAAACGTTACGGCAACGCAATTGACCCATTTGAGACAATTGCAAAATACGGTCCAGATGCAACACGCTGGTACATGATTACCAACGCACAGCCATGGGACAACATTAAATTCGACGTTGCAGGAGTCGAAGAAGTTCAAAGAAAATTCTTCGGAACACTCTACAACACATACGCATTCTTCGCCCTGTATGCCAACATCGACAAATTCACATACAAAGAAGCCGACATAAAGTTTGAAGACCGTCCGGAAATCGACAGATGGATACTTTCCGAGCTAAACTCTCTCGTGAAATCTGTTGAAGAAAGCTATAACACATACGAACCAACCAAGGCCGGCCGAGACATTCAGGATTTCGTGTGCGACATGCTGTCGAACTGGTATGTCCGCCTCTGCAGAAGAAGATTTTGGAAAGGTGAATACAGTGAAGATAAAATTTCAGCATACCAGACTCTTTACACCTGTCTGGAAACGATAGCAAGAATCGCATGCCCTATCGCTCCGTTCTTCATGGACAATATGTTCTGCGACCTCAACAACGTTACATGCAAACAAAACGTGACAAGCGTCCATCTGACATCATTCCCCACTTACAATGAATCTTACATCGACCTGAAACTGGAAGAGAGAATGGAACTTGCACAGAACATTTCATCAATGGTTCTCGCTTTGAGAAAAAGAACCAACAACAGAGTACGCCAGCCACTGGCAAAGCTCATAATTCCAGCTCCATCAGACGAATTCATCGAACAGGTAAGCAAAGTCAAACATCTTATTCTCAGTGAAGTCAACGTCAAGGAAATCGATTTCGTAAAGGACAGCAACCTTCTCAAAAAGAAAATAAAAGCTAACTTCAAGGTTCTCGGTCCTAAGTGTGGAAAGATGATGAAACAGGTCGCTGCAATGATTGCAGAGCTTGACCAAACCTCAATCAATACCCTTGACAACGAGAAGCCGATAACTCTCAACATTGACGGCAATGATTTCGAAATCACCAAAAATGATGTGGAAATCACAACCGAAGACATTCCAGGATGGGCTGTTTTGAGCGAAGGTGCCCTAACAGTCGCACTTGACATAGAAATCACCGATGACCTCCTCATCGAAGGCTACGCACGCGAACTTGTCAACAAAATCCAAAACATCAGGAAGGAAAACAATTACGAAGTGACAGATAAAATATCACTTTCCATTGAAAAATCCGACACCATCTGCAAAGTAATTGACAAATTCGCCAATTACATTTGCGCCGAAACACTTATTGAACATCTTACAACAGTAGATGCCATCGAAGGGAAAAAGACCATTCTGGATCTTTCCAACGACCTGATTATCAGCGTTAAGATAGAAAAAATTTAATTATTTCATCATGAAAAAGACTGCAACCAAAAAAGATTCCCAAGAAGAATCTGTAAAAGAAACCAAGAAAACGACAAAGAAAACCATAAAAAAATCGTCTGTAGCGGCTGAACAACCGGCTGAGGCTGCCGAAGCTAGTCCTGAGGAAGGAAAGGTAGAAATAGTGCAGCGCTATTCAAAAGAAGAACTTGAAGAATTCCGCCAAATCATTGAAAGGAAACTTGCCGATGCAAGGAAAGACCTTGAGCTTCTGCAGGAGAACTTCAAAGGCTTCAGCGAAAGCGACACTTCTGACACGTCACCTACCTTCAAAATTCTTGAAGAAGGACAGTCGGCATTATCAAAGGAAGAGAACGGAAGACTTGCAATGCGTCAGGAAAAGTTCATACAATCGCTTGAGAATGCGCTAATCAGAATCAACAATGGGACGTATGGAGTCTGTCGTGTAACCGGCAAGCTCATTCCTAAAGAAAGACTGAGAGTGGTTCCTCACGCAACATTAAGCGTTGAAGGCAAACTGATGCTACAAGAACGCGAAAAACGCAACAGATAGGTTTACGGCAATTGTGAAGAAACCATTCATAATAATAACATTGATTGTTATCGCTGACCAGATTCTGAAAATCTGGGTAAAGCTGAATATGTGCCTCGGCCAAACCATTAATTTAATCGGTGAAGGCATAAATCTGTATTTCATCGAGAACAACGGAATGGCATTCGGGTTTCAATTTGCGGGCGATGCAGGCAAACTGATACTCACTTTCTTCCGTATAGTGGCAGTTGTTGCCGTTTTATGGCTCATGTTCAAAATTGCAAAGAAACCAGACTACAGTAAAGGCCTGATGTGGTGTCTGTCTCTGATAGTGGCAGGTGCCTTGGGAAATATCATTGACAGCGTATTCTACGGTGTGCTCTTCAGTGAAAGCACCAATGTCAACCCAGCAGTCTTCCTGCCCGAAGGTGGCGGTTATGCTCCGCTGCTTCACGGCAAGGTCGTTGACATGTTTTACTGTCCAATCATAAGGACACACTGGCCCACATGGGTACCAGGTATAGGAGGAGAACGTCTCGAATTTTTCCGTCCCATTTTCAACATAGCAGATTCAGCAATTACAATTGGCGTTTTCTGGCTCATATTCGGTTATAAACGCTTTTTCCACACAGAAGATGACTAATCCTGACCATAATGACATTGACTCTGACCAGGATTACAGCAACTCCGATTACAACAAAAAACAAAATATCACAATAAATTATTAAAAAATGAAGAAACACTTTTGTTCAGCATTGTTGATGCTGATATTGGTCTTATCTGCAAATGCGCAGGGTAACAAATTTATAATCCATGCAGGCGGGACACTTCCCATAGCAAAATTTAGTGGAAATTCACTTGAGGAATGGGTTCTCTTGAATACGGCATCAAATCCGGAAAAAGGATGCGCATCTGCCGGATTAAGCGGTGGATTACAATTCAATTTCGGAATTTCCAGAGGCCTTGACTTTACAATCAGCCTTGATGGATATTATAATAGCCTTAACAAAAAAACTCTTGATGATGCATTGATTACCAACGTTTCAAAGACTCCTAAATACTTCAATATCCCTTTGATGGCAGGAATAAGCTATGAATTCAACATAAACAGGAATTTGGAGTTTTACATAGAAGGTGCAGCAGGAGGTGATTTACGTTACACTACTCCACTCGAAATTACAGTACTCGGTATTACAACCAGATACTCTTACCCACCGACATTAGCATTTGCATGGCGTACCGGATTCGGAATAGTCGTTGCAGATTTCCTGACAATAGGACTGGACTACAATTCGCTCGGAGCCCACAAGGCCACCATGAAATTTGGAAACGACACATACACCCCCAGCAACAAGCTAAAAATCAGTCTTTTATCACTTAACGTTGGGATCCAGTTCGGTCACTAAAACGAGATAATCAATTCTTATCCAAATCAGTTAGAACGTAAAATAAAAAGGCGTCCATTGGGAATCCAACGGACGCCTTTTTATTTCTGATTATTCCTTCTTCCTAATACAGGAAACTCAAAAGAATACCAGCTGCAACTGCTGAACCTATGACACCAGCTACGTTTGGAGCCATAGCATGCATGAGAA
>JAFYJP010000008.1 GCA_017538085.1 Bacteroidales bacterium
GGCATGGTTATTGTCCATAGTGTACCTTAAACTATTTTAAGTGGACTTTTTGACAAATTGTCAGTTATATGAGTAAATTTGATGAAATAAATAAAGACGTTCTAATCTCCGAAAACGCGTCAAGTGACAATAATGACATATTTCCAGTGATTGATATTGTTGGTAACTTGAAGGAAAACACAAAGATTCCGGATTCTCTGCCAATTTTACCGCTGAGGAACACTGTCCTTTTCCCTGATGTCATTATACCAATAGCAGTCGGAAGGGAAAAATCCCTGAGACTTATTGAGGATATCAACAAGACCAGCAAAATGCTCGGCGTTGTAACCCAGATGAACGGGGACGAAGCAACACCGACATTCAACGATTTATATAAAATAGGTACTGTGGCAATAATCCTGAAGGTTCTCAACATGCCTGACGGCAGCATCACTGCCATCATACAAGGCAAATCGAAATTCCATCTCGAGGAACTGATTCAAAGTGAACCCTATTTTGTCGCAAGAATAACTCCTATCGCACAAAAGACTTCCCTGAAGAAAAACTCTGAGCTCAACGCTCAGATAAGCACATTGAAGAGCCTCGCAGAGCAGGTTATCGAGAAATCTCCGAATATTCCCAACGAAACGAATTTCGCCCTTCAAAACATCGACCAACCCAACTTCATCATCAACTACATATCCAACTACTTGGACATCAGCGTCGAAGACAAACAGAAGATGCTTGAGATGAAGGACATCACAGACCAGGCCAATGCACTCATGGAATACTTGACCAATGAACTTAAAGTCCTTGAAGTCAAGAAACAAATCGAAAAGAAGGTTAAAGTTGACATCGACAAACAGCAGCGCGATTACATCCTGAACCAGCAACTTAAAACCATTCAGGAGGAGCTGGGCGACAATTCGAACTTACAGGATATCGATGATCTGAAAAAGAAGGCCAGCAAGAAAAAATGGGCTAACAACGTAAAAGAGGCTTTCGAGAAAGAACTCGGCAAGTTGCAGAGACTCAATCCGATGTCTATGGAATACAGTATCCAGAAGACATATCTCGACACTCTCGTTGAGATACCATGGAACGAATATACTGAAGACGATTTCGACCCGCACAAGGCACAGAAAATAATTGATGCCGACCACTACGGACTCGAAACTGTGAAGAAGAGAATCATAGAATTCATCTCGGTACTGAAGCTGAAGAAGAACATGCGCTCACCCATCATCTGTCTCGTCGGTCCTCCTGGAGTCGGCAAGACTTCATTGGGCAAATCCATTGCCAAAGCAATTGGACGCAAATATGTCCGCATGTCATTGGGCGGTCTGCACGATGAATCTGAAATCAGAGGACACAGAAAAACATACATCGGCGCAATGCCAGGCCGTGTCATCCAAAGCCTCATCAAAGCAAAGTCAGCCAATCCTGTCTTCATCCTTGATGAAATAGACAAAGTGGGTGGAATGAGTGTCAATGGCGACCCGTCGGCAGCTCTTCTGGAACTCCTTGACCCTGAACAGAACAACACATTCTACGATAACTACGTTGAAATAGAATTCGACCTGTCGAAAGTGTTGTTTATCGCTACCGCCAATTCGCTGCAATCGGTACATCCTGCATTGCGCGACAGAATGGAAATCATTGACATAAGCGGCTATCTTCTTGACGAAAAACGTGAGATTGCCAAACGGCATCTTATTCCAAAACAACGCCAGGAACACGGCGTCAAGGGTTCACAGGTTGAATTTACCGACGATATCATCAACCAAATCATCAACGAATACACCCGCGAATCCGGCGTGAGAGTCCTCGAAAAAAACATTGCCACCATCATACGCAACAGGGCAAAACAGATAGTCATGGAGGAACCGTTCTCCAAACGCATCACCAAGAAAGACCTCGTGAACATGCTCGGCCAGCCGAAGTTCATGCGGGAGGACGCATTGCCTGAGCCTACCGTGGGAGTTGTAACAGGACTTGCATGGACCGCTGTCGGCGGTGAAATCCTGTTCATCGAAACCAGCCTCTCACCAGGAGACGGAAAATTCACCATGACAGGCAACCTCGGTGATGTCATGAAAGAATCGGCAACACTTGCCTTCGAATACATAAAGTCCCATGCCAAATCTTTGGGTATTGATGAAAAAGTCATCAAGAAACACAACATCCACATCCACGTTCCAGAAGGGGCAACACCAAAGGACGGACCGTCCGCAGGCATCACCATATTCACAGCCCTCGTTTCAATCATCACCAACAAAAAGGTGAAGAACAACATCGCCATGACAGGTGAAATCACACTGCGAGGCAAAGTCCTTCCGGTAGGAGGAATCAAAGAAAAGATATTGGCAGCAAAGCGTTCCCACCTTGACACTATCGTCCTTTCAAAATTCAACAAGGGCGACATTGACGAAATCAAGCCTGAATACATCGAAGGACTTAATTTCATATACATCGATGAAATGCGTGACATCATGAATATCGCTTTAGAATGATGCGTTTCCGACTCATCATACCAACAATAATATTATCGCTTCTTGTAAGCTGCAAAACAGATGACCATAGCAATGGTCATTCTGTTTTTCGTTATAATGAGGTCGATGGAATAAACTCCCTCGACCCTCTTTATACCCGCAACCTTTCAAACATAAACGGTTGCAACCAGCTGTTCAACGGCCTGGTTCAGTACGATAACAAGATGAACGTAACACCTTGCATTGCAAAGAGTTGGACTATAAGCGACGACGCGCTCACCTATACTTTCACACTTCGCAACGATGTATATTTCCATAAATCTGAACTATTCGGCAGCGACAGCACCCGCAAAGTCATAGCCGATGATTTTGTATATAGCCTCAACCGTGTCATTGACCCGGCGTATGCTTCACCTGGCGGATGGATTATGGCCAATGTCAAACGTATGGACAAACAGCCAGCAGACAAAGACTTCATACCACTTGCTGTTACAGCATTAAACGACACAACCCTGCGAATAGAGTTGTCACAGCCCTTCTCACCGTTTCTAAGCATACTCGCCATGAAATACTGCTCCGTAGTTCCCCGTGAAGTGGTTGAACACTACGGTAAGGACTTCAGGAAAAATCCTATCGGCACCGGTCCCTTCAAATTCAAATACTGGAAAGAAGATGAAAAACTGGTCCTTGAAAGAAATGACAACTATTTCGAGACTGATTCAGCCGGCAACAGATACCCATATCTTGACTATGTGGCAATTTCCTTCATAAAAGACAAACAGACTGTCTTCCTCGAATTTGTCAAAGACAATTTCGATTATATGTCAGGCGTTGATCCTGCATACATGCGCGAACTGATAACCCCTGAAGGGACTCTGAATGAAAAATACCGCGACAAATTTAATCTCATTTCCGAGCCATATCTCAACACCGAATATATAGGTTTCAATGTTGAAGACGAAACAAGTCCGCTTTCGGATCCCATTGTATGTCAAGCAATCAACTATGCGATAGACAAGCCGAAGATGTTGCGTCATTTGCGCTCCAATGTCGGCACTCCAGGCATATACGGATTCATTCCAACCGCACTTCCAGGACATATCACCACCCCACAGTACGACTATGACCCGATTAAGGCTGCCGAACTAATCAAAAAATCAAAATTCTACAACAACGGCGATTTTCCGGAAATCAGAATAGCCACAACAATGGAATATTCAGACCTGTGCAATTACATCCAAAGCAGACTGTCATTTATCGGCATACCCGTAAAAGTTGACGTATATTCAGCAGCGGTAATAAAGGACATGCGTTCGACATCCAAATTACAGTGTTTCAGAGGGTCATGGGTTGCGGACTATTCCGATGCCGAAAATTATCTGTCACTCTTCTACAGCAAGAACTTCTGCCCGACGGGACCTAATTATTTTCATTGGAAGAATGACAAATTCGATGCCATGTACGAGAAGGCCATTTCGGAGACCGACAACGACAAGCGTATGGAATTGTATTCGCAGATGGACAGTCTTATCATGACTAAGCCGCCATGCATAGTGTTGTTCTATGACAAGGTGTTGCGTTTCGTCAGCAAGAATGTTAGCGGTTTAGGCAGCAATCCTATCAATCTGGTAGATTTGAAGAAAGCCAAAGTTTCCAAATAACTCTGGCTACATCCATAAAAGCCAACTCTTGAAAACTATCCGCAAATATCTCCAAAATATCAAACACCAATTATCAACTATTTTTTATATCTTTGTGGTTTTAACAGAAAAATCATGACAGAGAAAATTCAATGCCTGATTATAGGTTCA
>JAFYJP010000009.1 GCA_017538085.1 Bacteroidales bacterium
CAAATAATGAGCAGAAAGATTGACATAATGATTGTTGAACCATCTGATATCATAATCGAAGGACTCACATCCATCTTCAACAATTATAATGACATCAACATAATTGCAACTCTATCTGACACAGAAATACTGCATGAAAAAATCATTTCTGCAAAACCCAACATAATCATTATTAATCCAACACTTCTCAATCCACTTGAAAAGCAAAAACTTAATTTACTGATTCAGAACAGAATAAACACATCACTTATAGCATTGGTTTATCAGTACGTTGAATCTTCATCCCTACATATTTTTGACAATACAATTGATATACGCGCGCCTAAGAGTTCTATCGTACAGACTGTAAGAGACTGTTACAACAGCCAGAAGGGCAAGATTTCAGAAAGCTACGAGCTGAGCGAACGTGAAACATCCGTACTTATTCTTGTCGCCAAGGGATTAAGCAGCAAGGAAATAGCCGAAAACCTTAACATTTCAGTCCATACCGTCAACACGCACCGCAAAAACATCACGCACAAAACCGGTATCAAGTCAGTTGCCGGTCTTGCAGTATATGCTATGATTCACAACCTTACATAACCGGACAATCACTAAACAAGAAGCAAAAACAGTCCCGCTGCAAGCATTCCGCCTACGATAGGACCTAATACCGGCACCCAGCTGTATGCCCAGTCACTGGAACCTTTTCCCTTGATTGGAAGGATTGCGTGTGCAATGCGCGGCCCCAAATCTCTTGCAGGATTAATGGCATAACCGGTAGCTCCTCCCAAAGACATACCGATAGACATGATAAGCATCGTTACCGGCAGACTTCCAAGAGAGCCGAGCCCGACAGTCGGAGTGTTGCCTTTCGTTGAAAATACAAGTATTATGAATACCAAAAGAAATGTTCCGATGAGTTCACACAGGAAATTGCGATAATAATTTCTGATAGCAGGAATAGTCGCAAAACAGCCCAACATGGTATCAGGCTCTTCAGACGTTGCATCGAAATGGTCTTTGTAAAACACATAAACCAAACATGCACCCATTATGCCGCCAATTATCTGAGCCACCATATAACCGATGACAGATGACCACGGAAATTTGCCTGCAATTGCAAGGCCTAAAGTAACGGCAGGATTAAGGTGGGCACCCGTATATGGTCCGGCGATGAACACGCCGCACATGACTGCAAACCCCCATGCAAGCGTAATTACCACCCAGCCGCTCTGATAGCCTTTGGTTTTTTTCAGACAGACGTTTGCAACAACGCCATCACCCATCAGAATCAAGACTAAAGTCCCTAAAAATTCATAAAAACATTGCATTAAAAATGAAATCTCCATATCTGATTTATTTTTTAGTTAAAGTCCTTGTCACCGCATTCCTCCAACCTCGTTTGGCCTCATCCTGAGATGATGACGGGGTGAATCTGCGTTCTATGGCCCATTGTTGTTTTATTTCGTCAATGTCGTTCCAGAAACCTGTGGATAATCCGGCAAGATATGCCGCACCAAGTGCCGTGGTTTCCGTAACCTCAGGTCTGATTACGTCACAACCGAGAATATCCGACTGGAACTGCATGAGCAGATTATTGCGTGACGCTCCCCCATCCACTTTCAGTTCAAATATGTCGATGTTGCTGTCGGAATGCATTGCCTCAACAATATCCATTGTCTGAAATGCTATACCTTCAAGAGCTGCACGGGCTATATGTCCTGCAGTGGTACCGCGCGTGATTCCATTGATGCTGCCTTTTGCGTATTGGTCCCAATATGGCGCACCAAGTCCCGTTAATGCAGGCACGAAATACACACCGCCATTATCGGGAACAGTCAGTGCAAGTGCCTCAATATCCGAACTTTTACGTATTATTCCAAGACCGTCACGAAGCCATTGCACAACACTTCCACCAACAAATATGCTTCCTTCAAGAGCATAATTCACCACATCACCTATCTTCCATGCAATAGTTGTAATCAGATTATTCTTTGAGACAACAGGTTTGTCACCGGTATTCATGAGAAGGAAACACCCTGTGCCGTATGTGTTTTTTACAGTTCCTGGCTGAGTGCACATCTGACCGAAAAGAGCAGCCTGCTGGTCACCTGCAATGCCAGAAATTGGAATTGCATCATCTACAACTCCGAAATACCCATAGATTTCAGAAGACGAAACAACTCTCGGCATCATTGACAATGGAATGTCAAACAGTTTCAATAAGTCCTCATCCCATTCCATCTTATGAATGTTGAAAAGCATTGTGCGTGAAGCGTTGGTAACATCAGTGATATGAACTTTACTGCGTGTTAGATTCCACACGAGCCAACTGTCAACAGTACCGAAGCGCAATTTGCCTTCCTCGGCCCTTTCCCTTGCACCCGGAACATTGTCGAGTATCCAGCGGATTTTAGTCGAGCTGAAATAAGCATCTATGATTAATCCTGTCTTTTCCCTGATGAAATCCGTCATCCCGTCAGCTATAAGCCTGTCACAGTATTCAGCCGTTCTCCTATCCTGCCAGACAATGGCATTATACACGGGATTACCCGTTTCAGCATCCCACACGATGGTTGTTTCACGCTGATTTGCAATGCCTATGCCTGCGATTTCACGACCTATAATGCCCAATTTAGTAATGCTTTCAACTATCACCGACAACTGTGATGACAAAATTTCCATAGGGTTATGTTCAACCCAACCTGCCCTTGGATAATACTGCGGAAACTCCTTCTGCGTCACACCGCACATTTTCCCATCGTGGTTGAAGATAATGGCGCGCGAACTGCTTGTTCCCTGATCCAATGCGAGTATATATTGTTTCATAATATTTTAGTTTTAATTATTCTGTTGCATGATAAAACCGATGTCATGGACACACCCATCACACCGTGTATGTTGAGATTCTGACCTGTAAGTATCAGATTGGGTATCTGTGTTACAGGTGATAACATAATGTTTGACAATGAGTTGCAGTCTTTGCTTATTCCGTATGCGCCACCTTGTGGAGCCGATGTATAGTCATGCCATGTCAACGGCGTACTCGTTGTAAAGCTTTCAACAGCATCTGCAATTTCAGGAACAAGCCTGAGACACTCCTGAACCTTGCGTGCCTTGAACGCCTCATATTCCGCACCTCTTTTACCGACAGCAGTATCTGCCCATTGTTCAACCTGTTTCCAGCTCATAGGTGTCATAAGGTCAAGACTTGGCGCCCCATAATGATACGAAACCATCACTCTGTCAACGGGTTTGTCAGCGTCAAACGACCACATATCAGCTTTATCATAAATAAATTCGTTATAATTCCTATAAGGTAAAGTATCCTTCTTCAGCTTAATGTTAACGGTGAACATTCCCAAGGTCTGATTGAGGGAGCGAATTCTGCGTTTATATATATTTCTGAATGAATCCTCTGCAAATGAAATGGTTACAGCAGGATGAACATCGGAAACAATCCAATCGGATTCATAAAAATCACCATCTGTGGTAGTAACACCGCAAGCCTTGCCATCTTTTACGGCAATGCTCACCACTTCCTTTTTGGTAAATATTTCACCGCCCATCTGTCTGACGTCATCGGAAAGCGATTCAACTATAGCACTACCCTCACATTCAAGACGATATGCACTTTGGATATAGGCATTGCTGATTTCAGCAAAGATGAAGAAAGGCAGATTCTTTTGAGTGATGTCGATTTTCAGACCGCTGCCGGCAATTACGTCAATAAGGAGTTTGTCACTGAAACATGAGGACAAATAATCTCTTGTGGATGTGGAAAACAATGAATCACTAAAAATGTCATAAGCTGATGTCGGCTCGTTAATTACAGCATTGACCCTCGCTGCCGTCGAAGCAATGACATCGACAAATTTCCTGAGTGAATCCTTTTGGGAAGGGAAATCCTCTGCAAGAGTATCCGTAAAATGCTTATAACCATTTGCATGACGAAATGACCTGCCGTCAATAACTATTTTGTCAAAGCAATCAGTATCAAGTTTATGCCATGGAAGATGCAACAGGTTGAAGTATTTGAACAGAGGATACAATGACTGTCCTGCCTCTATTCCTCCAACATAATGGAATCCTGTATCGAATTCTGTACCGGCACGTTTGAAACTTTGAAGCGCACCACCAATAACATCGCTTTTTTCGAGAATGCAGACTTTCAGACCATTTTTAGCCAAAATGTAAGCACATTCAAGCCCGCCAAGACCTGCGCCGATAATGACCACATCGTATTGCATCACTTTTCCGAGACTGTCATTGTTATTGCCATCGCCACTGCATCATCCTGTGACAAGTCAACCTTTGCCTTGATACCATTGTCACTTTCACTGAACTGTGCCCGCATGACATAGTTTGCACTACGGGCAGGGGTTATAGTATAATAAAAACGACAACTTTTGATGTGTCTTATTATGAATTTCTTGGCAAAATGCAGTTCAGCACACTCTTTAGCCATCTCAATGATATAGACACCTGGGAGGATGGGGTTTCCCGGAAAATGACCGGCAAAAACCGGATTGTTGAAATCGATTATAACATCAAATTTCAGTTCATCGGTCGTTTTCTTGAGTTTATATGGCGTAAGATTAAGCATGGCTTCTATCAACAAAGAGTTTCATGCCACAACTGGCAACAGGACGATAATTATCTGCACCGGAAGATACCGAGGTGTGTGCTTCAATGGCAGTAACATCGCCGAAAATGGTTGTAATCCGAATTTCAGTAGTAAGGACATCTCCAGTTTTTGCTGAGTCCAAAAAGTTGAAATTCTTGATTTCGCCGATATAGCCAGGCCAAATACGACCTTCCTCACGTAACGATTTGTCACCTATGAATGCCGCTGCCGACTGCGCAATGTGCTCCAAAACACCTGATTCACCGAAGATGGTTTCATCACACAACAGATTGTCTTCCTTTATGAGCAAGGTGGTCCTGCAATGCTCAGGAGATATGATTTCCATATCATCAACCATCACAAACGGAGGACGTTGCGGTATGAGTCCGATGGTTTTCATCCCTTAATTTTTCTTGTTGTATATGTAGTCAACAAGATTACCGAATGTGGCAATATTTTTCACATCTTTCATATCTATCTTGATATCGAATTCCTCTTCAAGGATAGATACGAGGTCAACGATGCTCAGACTATCGAGTTCAAGAGTTTTCTTGATGTCGGCATCGATTTTGAAAGCATCTTTTTCTTTTTCGAACTCTTCGGAAAGTACATCCGTAATAATATTTAATATATCTTCTTTATTCATGATATTTTATTATTATTTCTTTTTACGTTCTTTTTACGATTAATGTTGAATTTGTCCCGCCAAAGCCGAATGAATTCGACAGAAAAGCATCGAACTTATAGTTTTCTATGCGTTTTGCCGGGATATTCAGAAGTTTTGTGTCTTCATCTGGATTTTCAAAGTTAAGGTTTGCGGCGACAAAGTTGTTCTCCATCATCAGCATGGAATATATGACTTCGCTGGCACCTGCCATCCACATTTCGTGTCCGGTCTGACTTTTGGTGGATGTTACAGGTGACATATCATCGCCGAACACGCTATATATAGCCTTTGCCTCATTCTGGTCACCAACCAAAGTTGAGGTCGCATGGGCATTGATATATCCTATATCTTTAATATCCATTCCGCTGTTGCGCAGTGCCATTTTAATCGAACGTGCAGGTCCGTCAACATTTGGAACTGAAATATGGTCGCCGTTGGAAGAGAAGCC
>JAFYJP010000132.1 GCA_017538085.1 Bacteroidales bacterium
AACCTGTCATATTCCCTCAACAAGGAGTTGCTGCGCACCAACAAGGAAGGCGGCTATGGCAGCACCACACTGATAGGATGCAACACAAGCAGGTATCACGGACTTCTCGTAGTTCCGCAGCCGACCATCGACGGTGATAACCACGTGTTACTTTCCTCATTGGAAGAATCTGTAATACAGCACGGAGAAGAGTTTCATCTTTCAGTACATCAGTATAATGACGACTACTTCTATCCGAAAGGACACAAATATATAAATGAGGTCACCTGTGATCCGATTCCATCGATAACATACTGTGTGGGAGGTGTTGTCCTGAAAAAGGAACGCATCAACTCATCGATAGGCTTCAGGATGATGGTCCGTTACACTCTCCTTGACGCTCATTCGGCAACCACATTGAAAATACGGCCTCTACTGGCATTTCGTAACCGTCATGTGCTTACGCACTGCAACAATGATGTTGACACAAATTATGAAGTCATTCGCAATGGCATCAGATGCAGGATGTATCCCAATTATTCATTCCTAAACATTCAGTTAAACAAATCAAATGAATATCAGCATGCGCCTGACTGGTACTACAACTTCGAGTATGCCAAAGACAGGGAGCGCGGCTACGATTATCACGAAGATTTATACACTCCGGGATATTTTCTGGTAAACATGCAGGTTGGGCAGAGTATTATCATCTCCATTGCCACAGAGGAAAGCAATCCGACCACGCTGACACGTCTTTTCAACAGCGAGGTGGCACGCCGCATTCCGCGCGACAGTTTTAAGGGATGTCTCCTCAATGCCGCCCAACAGTTTATCATCAGAGAAAACGGCTCTTACAGAATCATTGCAGGGTATCCGTGGTTAGGCGTTATTCCGCGCGACACGTTTCTCGCCCTTCCGGGACTGACGTTGACACAGGGAAAGGCCGACATATTCCGCAATGTTATTGACGGCATGATTAAAGACATGAACGGACCGTTCTTCAATTTTTACAACAACATCCATTCAGCACCGGTTCCTTCAGCAGACGCTTCACTTTGGCTGCTTTGGTGCCTGAACCAATATGCCGACAAAGTTCAAGACGGCAAAAAATTCGTCTGGAGACACTGGGGCAAAACCATTAAAAAGATACTTACAGCATACCGTGACGGCACTGACAACGAAATATATGCCAATGAAGACGGTCTGCTTCACCAGGGACGACACGGGCTCGCCCTCACTTGGATGAACTCAATAGTCAACAGCAAACCTGTCTCACCGAGAACCGGTTACGCTGTCGAAATCAACGCACTGTGGTATAATGCGATATGCTTTGCAGTTGACCTCGCCACAATATGCAATGATAAAGCTTTCGCAAAGGAATGGGGCGATTACGCTGAGAAAGTCGGCAAAGCCTTTGTAAAGGAATTCTGGGATGAAGACAAAGGCTATCTCTGCGATTATTTCGAGGCAGGCGAAGAAAAGAACTGGAAAATCCGTCCTAATATGCTGATAGCAATAGGATTGCAGCATTCACCACTTGACTATCTGCAGAAATCCAAAATCTTCAAGATAGTTAATGACGAACTGCGGACACCTCACGGGATACGCACACTGTCACCGCGTCACGAGGAATTCGTTCCGGTATGCAGTGGTGACCACAATACGCGCGGACTGATAATGCATCAAGGCTCAGCTTATCCTTGGCTGCTGATGTTCTATGCCGAATATATCAGGATGACATTGGACAAAGAACGCGCTGTCAATTATTTCAAGAAAATCATCAGCGACTTTGAATCGGAAATGATGGAAGACGGCATAGGCACTCTGTCACAGATGTATGACGGAAATCCTCCTTATACCGGCAGAGGAACCATCTCTCATGCCACAAGCGTTGCCGCACTTCTGCTCATTGCAGACAATCTGGACTAATTATTTCACTAAATAAACACATTGGTAAAATGAAAGTATTAATGTTGGGATGGGAATTCCCCCCTCATATAACAGGCGGTCTCGGAACAGCCTGCTATGGAATGGCTAAAGGTCTGAAAGCCAAAGGTGCGGATGTTATCTTTGTAACACCCAAAGCGTATGGCGACGAAGACAGGACGGTGGCTGATATTGTCAACGCCAGCGATGTCGAAGTCGATATATACGAAAAGGAATACAAAGATGTCATCAACTCAATGACCTATATTGAAGTTGATTCCAGCCTTATTCCATACGCAGGTCCTGAAGAATATGAGAAATACTACGAAAAAATCAACAAAGACACTGTTTTACACGATAAGCCGGTCTTTTCACGGAAATATCAGTTTGCAGGCGGCTACGGAAAAACCCTCTACGAAGAGGTGGCACGCTATGCCATAGTCGTCGCCAAGATAGCAACAATGTATGATTTTGACATCATACACGCCCACGACTGGTTGACCTACTCTGCAGGCATTGCAGCCAAGAGAGTCTCAGGCAAACCTCTCGTGTGTCACATCCATGCCACCGAATTCGACCGCTCCGGTGACAACATCAACACCATAGTTTATGACCTCGAACGCAGCGGCATGATGAACGCCGACCGCGTAATCGCAGTCAGCAACCTAACAGCAAATACCGTCATCAACAAATATGGCATTGACCCTTCAAAGGTCTTCACAGTCCACAATGCCATCACCACAAGCCCGACCGACGTCTCCAAATTCAAGAAAAACTTCGACACCAAGTTCGTGACATTCCTCGGACGTCTCACCTATCAGAAAGGGCCTGAATATTTCATCGATGCAGCCAAACTCATTCTCCAACGCGACAAAGACGTTCATTTCGTCATGGCAGGCACTGGTGACATGATGCCAGGTTTAGTGAAATACGTCGCAAAACTCGGCATTTCCGACAACTTCCACTTCACAGGTTTTTTAAGGGGAGAACAGGTTGACAGAATGTTTGCAATGAGCAATGTGTTTGTAATGCCTTCAGTATCAGAGCCTTTTGGCCTCGTACCACTTGAAGCCATGAGTCTCAACGTACCTGTCGTCATCTCCAAACAGTCGGGCGTTTCCGAAGTCCTCGAACACGCTCTCAAAGTGGATTTCTGGGACGTCAATGCAATGGCAGACTGCATCTATGCCCTGCTCCATTACGACACACTCAGTGAAATGTATAAAAAATACGGCAAAATTGAAATCGATAACATGAAATGGGAAAATGCCGCAGAAAAAATAATTAACGTTTACAATAGCATATTAAAATAAACTATCACTATGAAACCTATATGCCTTTTCTTTCAAGTACACCAACCAATAAGACTACGCACATACAGATTCTTTGACATCGGAGTTAACCACGACTACTACAACGATTATCTCAACAAGATGACCGTGACCAAAGTCGGCGCCCAATGCTATATTCCTATGAACAATCTGCTCATGAGACTTATAGATGAATTCGGTGACAACGTAAAAATAAGCCTGTCAATCTCCGGTACAACCATCGAACAGATGAAATGGTTCGCACCGGATGTTCTTGAGAGTTTCCAGAAACTCGTCAAAACCGGTAACGTTGAACTTCTGTCACAACCCTATAATTTCTCATTCTCTTCCATTATCAACAAAAAGCTCTTCATGGAACAGGTGAAGATGGAAAACAAACTCATCAAGGAGACATTCGGAATAAAGCCTAAAGCGTTCAAAAACACACAATTGCTTTATAATGACGATCTTACGGAGCAGATTCTGAAGCTAGGTTATGACACCGCAATCATCGAAGGCGCACGGCACATCCTCGGATGGAAACCTGCTGAAAATGTTTATTACAGCGCATCCAATCCGAAACTCAA
>JAFYJP010000133.1 GCA_017538085.1 Bacteroidales bacterium
CCGTAGTTCATCATGGCATACTTCCTTGTGTTTTCATCTTTTATGCTTTCAAGAAATCTGTCACGCTGTCCGATAGCCTGTTTCCAATACAGACCATCAATGATTTCGCCAACCTGACGGAAAATTTCAATCATTTTTTTGTCATTGTCGGTAAGCCCTTCAATGTCACTTTCAAGTTTCACCTCCTTAAAAGTGGTGAGCTTATCGGAAACATAATTTTTATCGACTGGGTTACATACCTGAGGAACATTGAAACATCCATTGTAGCTGTTTTCAATGGCTTCCTCGTCTTTTGTACCATTATTACATGATACTGTGCAAATTACGGTTGAGATAATGATTAGTACAGTTTTAATTTTCATACCTTAAAAAATTAGAATATTAATCTGCAAAATTAAATAAAAAAATCAGTATCTTTGCGATTTCAACAATTTTAACTGTATGAAGAAAACTATCATTATAGTCCTATGTTTTCTTGCTGTTATGCTGGGTATTTACTTCATTCTGCCACATTATGTTCAGACGGCTTTGAAATATAAATTCCCCAGTATCAACGACCTGAAGGTGTTCCCTTACCGGACAGTTAAAACAGGCACTCCGCAACCTTACGAGTTGGATGCCGACTACAACAAAGGGAAAATAAAAGATGAAGAGTATCAGGAAATCAAAAATTACAATACTGCAGCATATCTTGTTACCCGTCATGGGAGGATACTTTATGAAG
The DNA here is from genome assembly GCA_017538085.1 of Bacteroidales bacterium. Classification (GTDB taxonomy): domain Bacteria; phylum Bacteroidota; class Bacteroidia; order Bacteroidales; family BM520; genus RGIG7150. The sequence continues at coordinate 725 of JAFYJP010000133.1, forward strand.
AATATTGGGGAAAATCCACAGATTCAACCAATTACAATATTTTTTCAGCCTCAAAGAGCATCATCAGTTTATTGATTGGCATAGCTATGGACAAGGGGTTTATCATTTCTGAAAACGAGCTTGCCAACAAATACCTTCCCGAATGGGGGGAGAAATATGGCTCAATTACCATAAAGGACTTACTGACCATGAGTTCAGGACTATATTGGGTTGAGGATTTCACTTCGCCATTCTGTCAGACGACCGAGCTGTATTATGGCAAGGACAACGCCAAGCAGGTGCTTAGTCTTGAGCCGGTCAAAAAGCCGGGCAAGTATTATTATTACTCAAGTGCCAATACAGTCATCTTGGGAATAATACTTAAAAATGCCACAGGCATGACCGTTAGCGATTTCGCATCAGAATATCTGTGGTCAAAAATAGGCGCGGAACACGATGCACAGTGGAGTCTTGACAACAAGGGCGGCATTGAGAAGGCGAACTGCTGTTTTTATTCCAATGCACGTGACCTCGCAAGAATAGGCCAGTTGGTACTGAACGACGGAAAATGGAACGGAGAGCAGGTAGTGTCGAAAGAGTGGCTTGAAAGGTCGTTTACCCCTGCATCGTATCTTTTAGACAATAATGACCAGAGGGTTGACTATTACGGATACCAATGGTGGCTGTTGAATTATCAGGGGCTGCATATCAAGTATGCATGCGGACTTTACGGACAAGACATATTTGTCATTCCGGAGAAAGACATGGTGGTTGTCCGTCAGGGCTACAAAAGAGACAAAGAGTATGTCGGGCATCATACGAAAGATGTCTATTCGTATATTGATGCTGCCTTGGAAATTTGCGGTGAATAAAGAATAATCAAATATTAAAAACAAAGAATTATGACAGAGAAAATTCAAAAATTCATGAACGACAATCCTGCAACACGTTGGATTGCCTTGATTCTTATTGCATTAGCAATGTTTTTCGGATACATGTTTGTTGATGTCATGTCTCCGTTGCAGAGTTTGGTTGAGCAGCAACGCGGATGGACGCCGCACGTATTCGGCACATACGCAGCTGCAGAATACATTCTCAATGTATGCGGATTCCTCATCATTGCAGGTATCATCCTCGACAAGATGGGGATACGTTTCACCGGCATTCTGTCATCAAGCATGATGTTCATCGGTGCCGTTATCAAATACATAGGCATTTCAGAATGGTTCCAGGGAACAGGCTTCAATGCATGGCTTAACACATGGTGGACTGCAATGCCGGGCAGTGCAAAGATGGCAGCGCTCGGTTTCATGATTTTCGGCTGCGGCTGTGAAATGGCAGGTACCACAGTTTCCAAATCAATCGCAAAATGGTTCAAAGGCAAAGAAATGGCTTTGGCTATGGGTATTGAAATGGCCATTGCCCGTGTCGGTGTCTTCGCCATTTTCAGCATAAGTCCTGCAATTGCAGAGAAATTCGGAACAGTTGCTGCACCGGTAGGCTTCTGTACTGTCCTGCTTCTCATAGGAGTCATCAATTTCTTGGTATTCAGCATTATGGACAAGAAATTTGACAACCAGCTCATCGAAGCCGGTATGCTTAAAGCCAAGGAAGACCGCGAGTCTGAAGACGAATTTCATATCAGTGATCTCGGCAAGGTGTTCAGTTCAAAAAGCTTCTGGACAGTTGCCATCCTCTGCGTTCTTTATTACAGTGCAATTTTCCCATTCCAAAGATATGGTGCGAATATGCTGCAATGCAATCTGAACGGTCTTTCCGCTCAGCAGGCGGCAAACATCTTCCGCTGGTTCCCGATAGGTGCAGCAGCTATCACACCGTTCCTTGGCGCTTACCTTGACCATAAGGGAAAAGGAGCCACAATGCTTATCTGGGGTGCAGTACTGCTTATCGCATGTCACCTCATATTCGCATTCGTGCTTCCTGCTACACACAGCAAATTCATTGCATACGCAACCATCGTAGTTCTCGGCATAAGCTTCTCTCTTGTTCCGGCAGCACTTTGGCCAAGCGTTCCAAAAATCATCGAGGAAAAAATTCTCGGAAGTGCATACAACCTTATTTTCTGGGTTCAGAACATAGGTCTCTGCTTCGTACCTCTGCTCATCGGAACAGTCCTTCAGAGTGCAAATGCCAACAATGAGGCAGTTCTGGCTGCAAAGGCTGCAGGTGAAGAATTCATCCCTTACGACTACACTATTCCTCTGATCATCTTCGCATGCTTCGGAATTTTAGCACTGATTGTGGCAATCTATCTCAAAGCCCTTGACAACAAACGTCATCTCGGCCTTGAAGAACCTAACATCAAAAAGTAAAGTGTCATTTGTCAAATAATCCTTGCATGACCATAGCTGTAATATTGGCAGGAGGGACGGGAAAGCGCATGGGCGCACAAGTGCCCAAACAATTTCTCAAAGTCGGCGAGAAAACCATCATTGAATTTACAATCGATGCTTTTGAACAGAACGCCCTTGTCGATACGATTGCCGTGGTCATGCACCAGGATTATTTTACAACAATGGAAAACATCATAGCCAACAGCAAATGGAACAAGGTCAGAGCCATCATCAGCGGCGGTACGGAAAGGTCTGATTCGAGCTACAACGCCATCAGATTCTTCTCAAATCACAAAGATGCAAAAATCATTTTCCACGATGCAGTCCGCCCGATGGTCAGTGACTCTGCCATTGACAATGTGATCAAAGCTCTTGACCGTTTTAATGCTGTAATGACCGCCATTCCAACAACCGACACAATCGCTGTTGCCGAAGGCGGATTTGTAAAATCAATCCCTGACAGAAACACGCTTATGCGAGTTCAGACACCGCAGGCATTTCGTTTCGAAACCATCAAAGAGGCGTATGACATCGCTCTTACAGACCCCGGTTTCGTATGTACCGACGATTGCGGTGTGGTAAAGAAATATCTCCCCGATGAACCAATTGCAATAATCCGGGGTGACGAACGTAATATAAAAATAACTTATCCTGAAGATTTAAAATACCTTAAAGAATGAAAACAGTCAATGATTTCAATTTCAAAGGTTTGAAGGCAATAATAAGAGTTGACTTCAACGTTCCACTCAATGAAAACTTTGAAATAACAAGTACTAACAGAATTGATGCTGCAGTACCAACAATCAAGAAGATTCTCGATGATGGTGGTGCAGTAATACTGATGTCACATCTCGGACGTCCAAAGTCAGGTCCGGAAGACAAATTCTCACTGCGTCATCTTGTAAACTACGTAAAACAAGTGCTTGGCGCGACAGTTTATTTTGCTGATGACTGCATGGGCGAAAATGCCGCAAAGATGTCAGCAGCCCTGAAACCAGGCGAAGTCCTGATTCTTGAAAACCTGCGTTTTTACAAAGAAGAGACAGCCGGTGACGAAGCATTTTCAAAGAAACTGGCTTCATACGCCGATTTCTATGTCAACGATGCGTTCGGAACAGCTCACAGAGCACATGCATCCACAACCATCATAGCCAACTATTTCGACAAGGAGCATAAAGCATTCGGTCTGCTGATGGCTAAGGAAGTCAATGCAATGGAACAGGTACTCACCAACTCCAAGCATCCTTTCACAGCAATCCTTGGCGGCGCAAAAGTTTCCGACAAGATTCAGCTCATTTCCAACCTCATCAACAAGGCCGACAACATTGTCATCGGCGGCGGTATGATGTTCACCTTCGTGAAGGCTGCCAACGGCAAGATAGGCAAATCACTGGTTGAAGATGATTTCATCGGCAACATAGCCGACATCCTCAACAAAGCAAAGGAGAAAGGCGTAAAGATATACATTCCGAGCGATGTGGTGGCTGCAGATGCCTTTGCCAACGATGCAAACACCAAGATTATGAATGCCGGTGAAATAGAAGACGGCTGGATGGGACTCGACATAGGTCCTGTTTCAAGAAAGGAAATAGCCGACATCGTCCTTAAGTCAAAGACCATTTTGTGGAACGGCCCTATGGGTGTCTTTGAAATGGAAGCATTTACCGAAGGCACAAAATATGTGGCAGAAGCCATAGCCGAAGCTACAGCCAAAGGCGCATACTCCCTTATCGGCGGCGGCGACTCAGTCTCAGCCATCAAGAAATACAAACTCGGCGACAAGGTCAGTTATGTATCCACCGGCGGCGGAGCAATGCTCGAATATGTCGAAGGCAAGACTCTTCCGGGTGTACACGCCCTTCTTTAAAAGATGAAGAAAATCTTTGGCAAAATACTTGAAAAAATAATACAACTTACAGAACGCCAGCGACTTGTGTTGCTGGCGATTCTTGTAGGCCTATGCAGCGGACTCGCAGCCGTCATTCTGAAGACAGGTGTCAGATACGTCAGCCTCCTCCTTGACAGAATCACGATTGACAAGTACAATTTCATGTATCTTGTCTTTCCGGGTATCGGTATGCTGATTTCCATGCTGATAGTAAAATACGTTGTCAAAGAAAACCTCAGTCACGGAATAACCAAAGTCCTATATGCCATTTCGAGGAAGAAATCACGCCTGAGTTCAAAAACTATATGGGGCCCTTTGGTTACAAGTATCATTACCATAGGATTCGGTGGTTCGGTAGGTGCCGAAGCCCCAATAGTCCATTCAGGGGCATCTATTGGCTCGTATATCGCACAGAAATTCAAACTTAGCTACCATCAGATAACCCTGCTGCTGGTGTGTGGTGCCGCAGGTAGTATAGCCGGAATATTCAAGGCTCCTTTGGCTGGCATCATTTTCAGCATCGAAATTCTCATGTTCGATTTCAGCCTGTCATCTATCACTCCACTGCTTTTGTCCTCAGTGACAGCCATTTGCATATCATACTTCCTTATTGGAAATGATATGCCGTTTGCCGCATCGGTGACCGCATTTCAAATGTCGAACATTCCATATTACATAATCTTGGGCGTCTTATGCGGACTATTGTCACTGTATTTCATCAAAGTATCGCTATGGCTTGAAGCCAAAATCGGCGGGATTGAAAATCCATACCGCAAACTCCTGATATGTGCTGTATTCTTGGGGGTAATCATCTTCCTGTTTCCGCCTCTTTACGGAGAAGGGTATTCATCGTTGGCATCGATGCTGAACAATGACGTTGACAGTTCATTTTCCCACACTTTCTACAGTTCTTTCGCCAGCAATTCCGGATGGTTTGTACTTGTTTTCTGGGTGTTTGTAATGTTGGTCAAAGTTTTCTCAATGTCGCTCACCAATGCCGGCGGCGGAGTCGGAGGAACCTTTGGTCCCACCTTGGTCATCGGCGGAATCTGCGGTTTCGTATTGTCACGTTTTTTCAACCTCACTGGCTGGATTTCACTGCCTGAAGCCAATTTTGCATTGGCAGGCATGGGCGGTCTGATGGCTGGTGTCATGCACGCACCGATGACTGGAATATTCCTAATTGCGGAAATAACTGGCGGATATGCACTGATTATCCCTCTGATTATCACAGTCTCACTATCCTACCTCATCACCAATTCCAAAGAAAAACATTCAATCTACACCAAACG
>JAFYJP010000134.1 GCA_017538085.1 Bacteroidales bacterium
CCAAGCCAGGAAGGCATATACCGGCATTTCAAAGCTGTAGCAGAATCGACCGACCTCCCGCTCATCATTTACAATGTGCCAGGACGAACCGTAAGCAACATCCTTCCTGAGACCTGCCTCCGCCTTGCCAACGACATTGGCAACATAGTTGCAATAAAAGAGGCTTCTGGCAATATGGAGCAGGTTATGAAAATCATCAAAGACAAACCTGAGGGTTTTACAGTTCTGTCAGGTGAAGATGCCCTTAACGTCCCGCTCATGTCAGTCGGTGTTGAAGGAAGCATTTCCGTTGTTGCCAACGCATTTCCTGAATTATTCAGCAAAATGATTCACCATGCTGCAAATGGAAATTTCACGGAAGCAGAAAAGATTCACTATCAACTGCTTGACTTCACATTTCTGATGTTCAAGGAAGGAAATCCTTCAGGCATCAAAGCAGCCATGAACATACTCGGACTTTGTGAGAACGTCTTGAGACCACCTCTATTACCAGTAAGTGACACATTATATAATGAAATAAAGGATTCATGTAAAGAGGTGGCCAGCCACATCCTTACAAAATAGCACTATTCCGGTATCATGAAACATTTTTTTTTGACAATAGCACTTATAGTTCTAAGTACGTTTGCATTCGCACAATACACAGACTCCAATACAACCATCAATCAAAAATATTCGGATTCAAACCGATACAGCAATAGTGACAAGGGCAAAGTATATGCTTTTTTCGATGGAGGCTGTTATTTCAGTTCCAAACTGTCGGACATTTACAGCGTAATGAAATTCGAGCCATCATTCGACTATACGATAGGATTTGGCTTCAAATACACCTCCACCAAAGAAATAGAGCTTTCTTATACAGGCGCAAATCCTGCAGCAATCTATTCTTGGGATGACAAATCAATTAGATACAGTTGTCATGTTCATTATTTCCTACTCGGTTATTCAGAACAAATTGCAGAATTCTACTCAATACGACCATTTTATTCTGTAGGCTTGGGTGCATCATATCTTACCCTTAAACAACAATCCGGGTACAATCCTTTAGAAGAAGAACCTAATACAAGTAAAACATGGAATTTTGCAGCAGCAATCGGTGCAGGACTCAAATATGACATAACGGATTCTTTCGGCATCAAGCTACAAGGACGTTTTCTCGTTCCAATGTCCTTCACTGGGTTAGGCATCAGCATTGTTAACCTGCGTCCATACATTACTTTCGGGTCATACTCTTTTTCGATAAACGGAGATGTATCGCTTGGTGCATATTATAATTTTTAATCATAATAACTTTATAGATTTTTTATGTACAACTTAGCAGTAATAGGCAGCGGTCCTGGCGGATACGTTGCCGCAATCAGGGCAAGTCAACTCGGAATGAGAGTTGCCATCATAGAAAAAGCCGAATTAGGCGGAACATGCCTTAACTGGGGATGCATCCCTGCAAAGGCTCTCATTAAAAGTGCAACCGCATACAGATATGCCATCGACGCCGAACATTACGGTATCAGAATAGCATCGGCTGAACCAGACTTCAATGCAATCATAGCAAGAAGCAGAAACGTCGCATCCACAATGAGCAAAGGCATCCAGTTTCTGCTCAAGAAAAACAAAATCGATGTAGTCAACGGTTATGGAAAACTTGTCAGCAATCATTCCATTGAAGTGACAAATTCCGAAGGAGAGAAAAGCATTGTTGAAGCCGAAAAAATAATCCTCGCCACAGGCACACGTTCCCGCGACCTGCCAAACATAAAACGCGATGGAGTAAAAATAATAGGCTATCGTGAGGCCATGACATTACCTAAACAGCCGGAAAGCATGCTGATTATTGGTTCCGGAGCCATAGGCACTGAATTTGCTTATTTCTATCAGACAATAGGCACAAAAGTCACCCTCGTGGAGTTTATGCCTGATATTCTTCCTTTGGAAGACAAGGAAATCACAAAACTTCTGACTCGCGAGCTCAAAAAGATGAAAATGAATGTGATGACTTCATCTTCAGTTACAAACGTTGATACAAGCGGCGACAAATGCATAGTTTCAATAAAGACACCAAAAGGTGATGTGACCGTTGAGAGCGACATCGTTTTCATGGCTGCAGGCGTAACGGCAAATCTTGAAAATCTCGGCATTGAAGAACTCGGCATAAAGACGGAAAAAGGCAAGATTATAGTTGACCAGTATTACAAGACTTCAGCCGATGATGTATATGCCATCGGTGACATTGTTCCGGGACAGGCGCTTGCACATGTCGCTTCTGCAGAAGCCATCTGCTGCGTTGAAAAGATAGCAGGTCTCAACCCTGAGCCTATCGACTACGGTAATGTTCCATCATGCACTTATTGTGCTCCAGAAGTAGCATCAGTTGGTCTGAGTGAAGAAAAGGCTCTCGCACAAGGAATCAATTTAAAGATAGGTAGATTCCCATATACAGCATCAGGCAAAGCCACGGCATCAGGACACAGAGAAGGCATGGTCAAACTTATTTTCAATGCTGATACCGATGAACTCATAGGTGCTCATCTACTCGGTGAAAATGTCACTGAAATGATCGCTGACATGGCCACTGCACGAAGACTCCATGCGAAAAGCCACGACCTTATGAAGACCATACACCCTCATCCTACCATGTCGGAAGCCATCATGGAAGCTGCTGAAGCTGCCAACAATGAATGTATTCATGTGTAAACCGAATAATCATAAATGGACATCATTAAAACAGATATTGAAGGACTTTTGGTCATAAAGCCAAAGATATTCTGCGATTCCAGAGGGTATTTCTTCGAATCATATAATGAGCTGCGGTTTCAGGAAGCAGGACTGAATGCCAGATTTGTTCAGGACAATGAATCCTGTTCCCAACGAGGGACAATACGTGGGCTTCATTTTCAGGAACCGCCTCACAGTCAGGGAAAACTTATCCGAGTCGTCAGCGGCGCAGTATTTGATGTGGCTGTAGATATCCGCAAGAACTCCCCGACATACGGCAAATGGTATGGCATAAAACTCGATTCCGTTGACAAACTCATGTTCTGGATTCCGCAAGGCTTTGCCCACGGATTCCAATGCCTGGAGGATAACACGGTATTTCAGTATAAATGCACGGATGTATATCACCCTGAAACCGAAAATGCAATAGCATGGAACGATCCTGACATAGCAATATCATGGTTCGACATTCCACCTATTATCTCCGAGAAAGACTCTCACGCGAAGAGTTTCAAGTCATTCAAATCAAATTTTATACTCTAACCCAAAAATATTATTCTTGGATAATAAAAACAGTATAGTCATTTCAGGGGCAAGAGTCAACAATCTGAAAAATATTGACATCTCCATCCCCCAGAAAAAACTCACGGTAATAACCGGACTGAGCGGCAGCGGCAAATCATCCCTTGCCTTCGACACCATTTACGCTGAAGGTCAGAGAAGATACATGGAAACTATGTCCCGCTACTCCCGCCAGTTCATCGGAAACCTCGAAAGGCCTGACGTGGATTCCATTACCGGCCTCAGCCCTGTAATCGCTATCCAACAAAAAACCACCAACAAAAATCCACGGTCAACTGTCGGTACAATTACCGAAATATATGACCTGCTGCGACTGTTGTTTGCGAGGATTTCAGACGCCTACTCTCCTATCACCGGAGAAAAGATGGTCAAATTCACAGAAACCCAAATACTTGACCTCATCAACAACAGATACGACCAGAAATCCATATTCATTCTCGCTCCTATAGTTTCAGGCAAAAAAGGTCACTACAGAGAACTATTTGAGTCAGTACGTAAACAAGGATTTCTGAAAGTCTATGTTGACGGTGAAATACGTGATCTCACCTACGGAATGCAGACCGACAGATACAAGATTCACGATATCAGCCTGGTCGTTGATAAGCTGACAGTAAATGAAAAAAACCAAACACGCCTGAAGGAAGCGGTGAAGACCGCCTTCACATACGGCAAAGACACTCTGTCAATTACAGATGAGGACATCGAAGAAAGCATAATATACAGTAAAAAACTCGTATGCCCAACCAGCGGCATATCTTACAACGACCCTGAGCCGAATTCTTTCTCTTTTAACTCTCCGTATGGGGCATGTACAAAATGTAATGGCCTCGGTACCATCAACGAAGTTGACATAGAAAGACTTTTCCCTGACAAGGAACTCAGCATAAGGAACGGCGGCATTGCACCTCTCGGCAAATACAAGAAGAACTGGGTTTTCAACCAGATTGAAATAATAGGCAAAAAATTCGACTTCACCATCGATACCCCGGTCAAAGAACTGTCACAGGAAGCAATAAACACCATTCTCTTCGGCTCCAATGAAAAGTTTTCAGTCAACAACCGCTTCCTCGGAGTCACATCCGACTACTATATCAATTTCGAAGGGATAGTCTCATTCATTGAAGAACAGGACAAAATGCCTGATTATCTGTCATTTAAAAAATGGACACAGTCTTTTATGAATGAAGTAACATGCCCTGAATGTCATGGCGCCCGACTGAAGCCTGAATCTCTTCAGTTTAAAATTGAAGGGAAAAACATTGCTGAGGTATCCGATATGGAACTGTCATCTTTCAAAGTATGGATTGAACAAATCAGCAAATCAATCGACGCCAAGAAAAAAACAATAGCGAAAGACATCTTCTCGGAAATCAACAAACGTCTCAACTTCATATTGGATGTCGGTCTGGGATATCTCTCTCTAAACAGATCAGCACAATCATTGTCGGGCGGTGAGTCGCAACGCATAAGACTTGCCACTCAGATAGGCTCACAACTGTTAGGCGTCATATATGTTCTTGATGAGCCAAGCATAGGACTGCATCAACGCGACAATCACCGGATCATTGAATCTTTGAAGAAACTGCGTGACCTCGGCAATACAATTATTGTAGTGGAACATGACACTGACACCATGCTTGCCGCCGACAACATCATTGACATTGGTCCTGGTGCAGGACGTCTGGGAGGGTATATTGTTGCCCAAGGCACAAAAGACGACATCATCAAATCAGATTCAATAACAGGACAATACCTGAGCGGCAAAAGCAAAATTCCAGTTCCGGAATTCCGTCGTCCAGGAAACGGCAAATTCCTTGTTCTGACAGGTGCGAAAGGTAACAATCTCAAGAATGTCACCCTCAAAATACCTCTCAACACGATGATATGCGTTACAGGTGTCTCCGGCAGCGGAAAATCATCGCTAATCAACCAGACACTCTATCCGATCCTCAACAACAAAATATATCACGGAAACCGCCAATGTCTCCCATACGACAGCATAATTGGGCTGGAGAATATCGACAAGGTCATTGAAATCGACCAGGCTCCCATCGGTCGTACATCTCGCTCAAATCCAGCCACTTATACAAACGTTTATTCTGACATAAGAAAAATATTTGCCCAACTTCCGCAGTCAAAAATAAGAGGATATACCCCCGGACGTTTTTCATTCAACACCAAAGGCGGCCGTTGCGAAGAATGTCAAGGCACAGGCGAAAGGACTATCGAAATGAACTTTCTGCCTAATGTCTATATCAAATGTGAGAAATGTCAAGGCAAACGCTTTACTCGTGACACCCTCGAAGTCCGTTTCAAAGGCAAATCCATTTACGATGTCCTCAATATGACCATCAATCAGGCAGTTGAATTCTTTGATGGCATACCTGCCATTCAAAGAAAGATAAAAGTCATGCAGGATGTCGGCCTCGGCTATCTCAAACTCGGTCAGTCCTCCACCACCCTATCCGGCGGTGAGGCACAGCGAATCAAACTGGCCGCAGAACTCAGCAAAAAAGACACCGGAAGCACAATGTATATTCTTGACGAACCTACCACCGGTCTCCACATCGATGACGTTAAGATTCTTCTCGATGTTTTGAACCGCCTAACCAACCGCGGCAACACCATCATCATCATAGAACATAACATGGAAGTCATAAAATGTGCCGACTACATAATCGACATGGGACCTGACGGTGGCGACAACGGTGGTGAAATCATAGCTACCGGCACTCCGGAACAGATTAAAAAGAAAGGCAAAGGATACACAGCCCAATATCTCTGACAATGAAACACACATTGAAACTTTACAAAATCACTGAATTTGACAATGAAGGAGGTTTCATGATTTATGTGAAATGCAAAATCAACCACAAGAAAGCCAATCTCATCGTAGATACTGGAGCCTCAAGAACCATCATCAACCTCGACAGCTGCAAGAAACTCATGATATCCAGTAAGAATGAAAACGGGAACGACATCAGAATCGAAACGAAAGGCATAGGTTCCAACAATCTTACAAGTGAGCCCATAACCATTGACGAAATCACCCTCAACCGACTTCACATTAAAAAAGCAGATGCATTTGCAACCGACTTGTCGGACATTGTTGATGTGTTGAAAGACAAGGCACATATTGACGGCATAATGGGAAGTGACATATTAAATCAATACTCATCCGTGATAGATTATGGGAAATGCGTCATCAGATTTGTAAATGAAACATAAAAAAAATTAATATTTTTTTCTTCAATTAAATTAATTGCTTAAATTTGCAACTTTAATAATCACAATTAACTAATATAAAAATGAAGAAAGTATTACTATCAATTATCATTGCTGCCGCTTGCATTTTCCAAGCATCAGCACAGTCTTTCGTTGACACGATTGTTCACCAGCGCAATGTGGTACTTGAGGAATTCACAGGCCGTAACTGCGGTTACTGTACCGACGGTCACAGAATTGCAAATGAAATTGCTGCTTCTCATCCTGGCAGATTCTGGGCAGTAAATATTCATGCCGGCAGTTTTGCACCAACCACCTATCCAAACCTTAAAACAAACGACGGAAACACCATTCATAATGG
>JAFYJP010000135.1 GCA_017538085.1 Bacteroidales bacterium
CCGAACATCATCAGCTGATGGAAGAAGACTTTTGCCGGTCAGTTTTCCTAATGCCGCCATAAAACCATACGCGCCCCAATTTGAGACTGTTGCAATGATTAAATCATCAACCTTGACCGATGAAGGGATAATGTTTATCTCCGCCCTGATGATGTCCTCCAAAATGCCCATTCCAATTTCGTTGCCACCGTCACCAATGCCGATGGTCAGGCAATTACTGCGGATGAAAAGGTCGTCTATACTCGATGTGAACCGAGAAATGTCAACACCTTTCATATTGTAATACCTGCCGTCGGAAGCCCTCCCGCAACGTTCTATGGAAATCATCGCTACACTGTCTTCAAAACAACCAAGATTACGCATATCGGAATAAGAGTTGCCTCCTTCGATATTCTCAAATGATTCATTATCATACTCAACCAATTGATAACTTGGGTCGGCGATGAAGTAACGCATTGAATACATGTCAGTTACAATGACGGGGCTATACCCAAGCTCTTTCAAGGCCTTAGCAAGAAAGTAAGTGCCGACCGGTCCATCAGTCTCACCGGTACCGAAACAGTAAAATCCGGTGCAAATCAACACCTTGCCGCGTTGCTGTCGCAGTAAGTCTTCCGCAGCCTTCATACAATAGTCAGCAGGCATATATCTCCGCAGAATGTCCATTCCACGTGATGAATGTTGAAGGATAATTGATTCTATGGTGGCTACTCCATCATTAAGAGATGTTGCCGCATCAGGATTTTCAGATTTTACCGTACATGTTGAAGTGTACTTTGAGTTTGTCTCATCTTTCATAGCATCATGACTACCTTTTTAAGTCCGCTGATGAAGACATCGACCTCCTCCAAAGTGTTATAGACGGCAAAGGATGCACGCACAGTTCCCAGGATTCCGTAAAAGTCCATCAACGGCTCGGCACAGTGGTGCCCCGTCCTGACAGCAACTCCGCTAATCTTGTCAAGCAACGTACCCACATCAAAGGGATGGATACCATTTATCAGAAACGAAATCACTCCCGACTTGAATTCAGATTCACCGTAAATCCTTACTCCATCAATCTTTTTCAGTTCCTCGGTACAATACTTGAGCAACTCGTTTTCATGCTGCATTATTGCATCATAACCTATGTTGTCCATGAAATCAATGGCAGTCTCAAGCCCAAGCACAGCTTCAACATTCGGAGTTCCCGCCTCAAACTTGTAAGGCAAGTCATTGTAAGTAGTCCTTGCAAAGGTGACTGTTCCAATCATCTCGCCGCCACCCTGATAAGGAGGCAGGTCATTGAGCCACTTCTCTTTACCATAAAGTACTCCCACACCCATCGGAGCATACATCTTATGTCCCGAGAAACAGTAGAAATCGCAATCAAATTCTTGCACGTCAACTTTAACGTGCGGGATTCCCTGCGCACCGTCAACTAAAACAGGTATGCCGCGACTATGTGCAATCGCAACTATATCCTTAACCGGATTTATTGTTCCAAGAACATTGGAAACGTGGGCAACAGCAATAATTCTCGTCCTATCGGTCATCAGTTCCGGCAACTTTTCCACCATCAAATCACCTTTTTCAGTGATGGGCAAAACCTTCAGCACAGCACCTTTTTTTTCGCAGGCAATCTGCCAAGGCACAATATTGGAATGATGTTCCAACTGCGTGACGATAACTTCATCACCTTCAGCAAGATACTTTGTTGAAAATGTATCAGCGACAAGGTTAATTGAATCGGTCGTACCTTTGGTGAAAACAATTTCCTCACGTTTTCCGGCATTGATGAACTTTGCCACCGTATCGCGGCTATGCTCGAACGCTTGTGTACTCAGTTCGCTCAGATAATGGGTTCCACGGTGGATATTGCTGTTCTCTTCAGTGTAATACTTTACTATTCTGTCGATTACACATTGTGGTTTCTGTGTTGTCGCCCCATTGTCGAAATACACCAAAGGCTTACCGTTGGCTGTAATTTTCAGAATAGGGAACTGTTCTCTGATATTCATCTTAGATATTATCGAAATATTTGGTCTGTCGTTTTGCATTGCTGCAACGCAGAACACAGTTGTCACACACAGTCAGTTCACCCATCAGACGTTTCTTGACCATATCACTCACACGCATTTTGATTGGCTCAATATTAATTTTGTCGATTACCTCTGCCACGAAGGCATTCAACAAAAGTTTGCGGGCATTTTCATACGAAATTCCACGTTGTTGCATATAAAACAAAGCATCCTCATCAAGCTGGCCGACGGTGGCGCCATGGCTGCATTTCACGTCATCGGCATAAATCTCAAGATATGGTTTTGCGTATGCCTTTGCCTTGCTTGTAAGAAGAATGTTCTTGTCAACCTGCGATGCCTCAGTACGCTGCGAGTCCCTGTGAACTATGATTTTACCTGTAAACATCGAACGTGCCGAATCATCGATGATTCCTTTGAAGATTTGCTGACTGACACAGTCAGTGCCTATGTGCTCGACATTAACGTAATTGTCCATTTCCTGCTCTCTGTCTGCAAGATAAATACCGTATGCATACGTCTCGGCGAAATCACCACCAAGCACAACATTCTGATTACCTGACAGATAACCAGCATTAAGCTCCATATTGAAAGTCTTGACCACACTATGCGATTCCTGTTCGATGAAGACTGAATTCACTGCTGCCGAATCATTTGAAATATTGTGAAGTTTGTAATAACTGAGATGGGCACCCTCGTGGACGAAAATCTCAGTAAGATTATTGACGAAGAAATCGTGGTCGGAAAATGTGTCATCGCACTGAATCAACTTCAACTGCGAATTCTTACCCAGTACTATCAGATTCCTCACATTGAACATGCTGTCACAGTCACTGTTGAAGACTGAAACCAACTGCAGCGGAAGTTCCACCACCGTGTTATCAGGGACTTCAATGTAAAAACCGCCGGTAAAAGCAGCCGTATTCAAAGCATAAAAACCGTCTTCATCTATGTCACAAAGACTGCCGAATA
>JAFYJP010000136.1 GCA_017538085.1 Bacteroidales bacterium
ACTGCTTATCCTTATATATATAGGTATGCGCTATGAACCTGTGAAGAGGTATAACACCATGGTAAGACTTAACAAGGAACTTGACAAGTGCAATTACAGAAATAATGAAGTAAAGGCACAGCTTCAAAAGTATCAGAGTTCTAATGTTTTAATGAAACAGCTGTCACCGCAGGGCTTCCAGCAAACCCTTGAACAGCCTCACGTAATTATTGTAGAAAAACATGGAAGACATTAACAAGAGAATGATTATAGTATGCCTTGTAGCATTCGTGGTGGTGATTTCCGCAATGCTAAAACTGTGCTTTATTTCTCTTGCGCATGCTCAGAAGATACGTGAGGCCGTTGACAATAAAGCGTATATCACCGATGTGGTAACCGCTTTCGGTGGCAACCTCCTCGGTGATAATGCCAATGACCTTTTGGCATATTGCTATCCTTCATGTGACATAAGATGGAATGCTGTTACGGCAAAGAAGAATATTCCAAATCTCACTCTTGACACACTTAAATATTTAGCCGATGATTTCGACAGATACTTCCTCGAAAAGAACGGCGGCAAGTCATATTATCCGCTTTTTAAGAAGGCATATCAAAACGGTCTTACCAATCAGCTGATAATGAAGGATGTGCACAAGGAAGAGGAGGCAAGGGTGTCGCGTTTCAGAATCCTGCGTGAATCCAAAGGCGGTCTTATCATTGACCATCATACGGATATGATTTTCACAAGTGACAAGATAAGTACGAGAACACTTGGAAAGACCAATCTTGACGATGAAACCAATAAAGTTGGAATTATTGGGACTTACAGGGACACTCTGATGGGCAAGACAATGAAACGTGATATGTTTCATGGTAACGTCCTTCCTGCTGAGATTACCGACCAGATATTTCCTGACAAGGGCAGGGATGTGGTGTCAACCATCAATTACAATCTTAGCGAAAGTGTCTATGATGCTTTGTATGCTGAGATGAAACGCGTGAAGGCTGGAAAAGGTTGCGCTATAGTGATGGATGTTGAAACCGGTGATGTGAAGGCTATGATAAATCTGACGAAAAGTTATCGTAGTGACACTGTTTTCAGCGAACAGACAAACATAGCTTTTTCTAACACATACGAACCGGGCTCAGTGTTCAAACTTGCTTCGTTTGTGGTGGGTCTTAAGGACGGAGTTATCAATCTTGATGACGAAATGTCGATAGGCACCGGCAGGATGCATTTCCCGGGCAAGGATGTCGTTGATTCCCATATTTACGGTTCAGAACAAGTATGGTCGCTGCGCAAGATATTCGCAATGTCATCGAATGTCGGTGCAGCTAAAGTGGTTTACAACAATTACAAGTCGAATCCACAGAAATTCGTTGACGGGCTTCATGCTCTTCATCTTGATGATTATGTGAAAACCGACATACTGAGTTCCTCAAGGTCTCAGATAAAAAACACAGACAGTGAAAACTGGTGGCAGACGAGTTTGTATCAGATGGCTCAAGGATACGAAGTCATGATTACTCCTATCAACCTGGCAATGTTTTACAATGCTATTGCCAATGGTGGAGTGATGATGAGACCGCGTTTCGTGAGCTGTATTATTGATAATGAACATGATAAGGTGATAAACTTCGACCCTGTGGTTGTCGATACCATCTGCAACGATTCCATTGCACGGTTGGCAAAAGGAATTCTCAGGGAGGTGGTAACAACAGGTACTGCTGCCAATGTCTTTAAAAATGCGAAGTATGCTTTCTGTGGGAAGACTGGCACTGCCCAGATAAGGGCCAGCAAAGTTTACAGCGCTACATTCATCGGTTTCTTCCCGGAAGAAAAGCCGAAATATACAATCTATGTCATGCTGACTGATTTATATGGCGAATATTATGCTGCCTCAGTTGCCGCTCCGGTAGTAAGGAAGATTGCCGATGTTTTGTATGAGACGACCCCGTGTTTTTATGAAACCATGACGGTTGACATTAAGACACCTTTCGTTTGGAATGAGCTAAAAAATGATAAATAATTGGTTATGATTGATGTTTTGTTAAACGGTGTAAAGGTGGTAGAGATTGTTGGTAAGATGCCTTCAAAAGTTTCTGCGGTGTGCATTGATTCCAGACAAGTCACGAAGGGTTCGCTGTTTGTAGCTATTAAGGGCTATTTGCAGGATGGTCATTCGTTTATCAGAAATGCTGTTAATTTGGGTGGTGCTATGATTGTCTGCGAAGTCTTGCCTTCTGACATGGCTGATGACGTATGCTATGTCAAAGTGAAGGACTCCGCAGCTGCAGCATCTATTATCGCTTCGAATTTCTATGACAATCCGTCTTCAAAGATGAGGCTTGTGGGCGTTACCGGCACTAACGGAAAAACCACGACAGTCACACTCCTCTATAATCTTTTCACTTCGCTTGGCTATTGCTGCGGACTTCTTTCTACTGTGCAGAACATCATCGGAAAAAGGGTGCTTGAGACCGACCATACAACTCCCGATCCAATCACTCTAAATCGTCTTATGTCGGAAATGGTTGACTGCGGATGCGAATTCTGCTTTATGGAAGTGAGTTCCCATGCTGCCGACCAGAAACGAATTGCCGGACTGACTTTCGCTGGCGGCATCTTTTCAAATATTACTCATGACCATCTTGATTATCATAGGACTTTTGTCAACTATATAGCTGCTAAGAAGAGTTTCTTCACATTGTTGCCTCCGGAATCATTCGCACTGACTAATGTTGATGATCGCAACGGAATGGTTATGGTGGAGAACACTAAGGCGAGGGTATATACATACGGAGTCAAGGAAATGGCTGATTTCCATGCCAAGATACTTGAATTCAA
>JAFYJP010000137.1 GCA_017538085.1 Bacteroidales bacterium
AAATGTTACTTTTGCCATTGGTTTGATGAATTGGTCTGTTTTTGATTTTGTCGCTACAAAAATACGAAAAATTTATCAAACAACAATGGCTATTTATCTATATTTCAGAAAAATAGCCATTTTTTTATTTGCTGATGTCAGATAACACCAACTTGTTATTATTACAACTAAAATTGCAAAATAAAAAGAGGATGACTACTTTTTAGTCACCCTCTTTTTTTGCTTAATCTTTTCCTGTTAGAATTTCTCAATTCTTTGTCTGAGTATTCCCATTTTGTCAAGGAATATTCCTTCAGGATTATATGAACTGTTGATGACATATCCCACGCTGTCATACTGCCAGAAATTGACGATGATAGGTTCGGTTCTGTTGTCGCATTCGATTGTCAGCACTGCATCTGGTTTGCCTTTAGGCAGATCATACACGAAATCATTGCAAATCATGGTACTCATCTTGCCTACGTAGTTTCTTGCTCTCAGTGAGTCAACCAGAACGCCGTCTCTTTCCCATCTGCCATTACCTACATTCACCATGTCGATTTCATGGCCGGCTGCTGTCTTGACGTTTGTATGAATCATGTTGTTGTAATTGACAGCATAGATTCTTTGGCTTCTCATCCAGTTGAAATTGTCGTTGAACGTGAATCTCAGGTTGCCGTTCACGAGATAAACAACATCGCTGTTTGCCATTCTCATGAATGTTGCAGGGAATGATTTTCCAGGGTTTGAAGTTAATTCATCAGGATTCTGCTGTCCTGTGTCAACCCAGTCACTCTTGCCGAGGTAGAAATCACATACGACCTTGCCATTTGAAAAATATTTTACGTGTGTTGCATGCTTGTTGTCAATTTCATATACAGGCCACTGGTCTTTTTTTGTTGATACAACTCTAACAGGTTTGATGTTGAGGCTTTGGCCATACATAAGGTTTATTTTGACCGTATCCACTGATTCTTTTCTGCCGTCGGCTTTGACAACCCAATCTTCGCTATTGATTTTCTCAATTACGATGTCGTATGAGTTTGCAGCCGACTTATAGACTATCTTGTCGATTTCGTCTCTGTTGGCCTCGTTGAGAACTGTTGCAATGTTTGTCTCTTTGCTTTTGTTGTGGCATTGTGTGAATGCCATGGTAACAAATATGGCAAGCAAAGCCATAATTGTACCGCTTAAATGTTTTTTACTGAACATAATTTTCCTCCGTTCTTTTATTTCTTTTTATTAATCTTTTTTGCCAGTTGAATATTCCGTACAGGATAATCAGAACGATTGGGAGCAGGAAATTAACCCATTTTAGGGTGGCCTTCTTGCTGTCGCTGATTTCGTCTATAGGTCTGTAATTAATTCCTTTGGAGCGCAATTCTATCAAGCCTGTGTCGTCTGACAGCCAGTCGATACTATTTGCCATCAGGTTCACGTTGTCGGCGTTGGTACGTTGTCCGCCCTGACTTGCTGCATAATCGCCGTCAGCGACAACAACTATGCTTGTTGTTGGCCCGTTGTTGAAACTTCCGGTAAGTACACCTGCAACTGGAATGTTGTGCATTGGAAAGTCAGTGTCGCTCCACTTTCTGGTAATGTCAACGTATGCAGGAAGTATCACATTTTCAGCCGCTTCCGAAGAAAACATGATAGGTGTGAACTGTATCCCTTCATTACCTGTAAACTGCAGCGATGAAGGAAACATCAGCGAAACACCTTTCAGGCTTTCAGTTATCGGGTGTTCGGCGAAATTGGTTATAATAGGTAAATATGGGAAAGAGAGCGGAACAGTCATATTGAACGCGCCCTGCTGTTGCTTTACTCCGATGTTACCGCAGTGTTTGTCAATAACAACATCGTCTTCTATAACAAGTCCCTTCTGTGTGAGCCATCCTTCAAGTCCTGTGGTTATGCTTGTCAGCTCCATGGAACTCTGGAGGTCGGCATTGACATGTTCAATGTTGAGAAACAGTTTGCCGCCGTTTGCCAGGAAGTTGTCGAGAAGAGCCAGTTCGTTTTCATTGAAGGGTTGCCTTGGGGCATTGATTACCAATGTCTTATATCTGAGAAGGTTTGTTGTGTCGGAGAGATAGACATTTTCCAAGTTGTATAAAAAGCCTATTTCGTTGAACAACTGTCCGTAGTTCTGCATTGGTATTTCATTATGGCCCTGTATGAAACCGAGATTTGGTTTATTGGTTATGCTGACTTTTTTGATGCTTGTAGTCAGCGTGTATTCGAGTGGGGTCTTGGGCTGGATAATAGGTATTGCTTCGTTTTTGTCTCCGAAGGATACCACAGCTCCGAGGTATGCTTTCTGCTGTTCGTTTTTATCTTTTTCCCTGACGCTGAGCAGAACAGGTCTGACACCGTACTTCATGGCTTCCTGTTCGAGTTCGTTGTTACCGAGCGGATCAACAAATTTGAAGGCTATGTTTCCTTTTGCGAGGGCGGCATATTCATTCACCATGTCTTTGAATTCCTTTCTTACCTGAGCATATTCAGGAGGAAGGTCTTCAGAGAAATATGCTGTGATGTTTACAACATCATCAAGGTTTCTGAGGATGTTTTTTGTGGCGTTGCTGAGGGTGTACTCCTTGTCTTCGGTGGCATCGAAACGGCCATGGAAGGTTACTGCCAGAATGTTGACTATTACGACGATGCCAATGATAGCCAACAGTGTCAATGTTAATTGTCTTCTTGTTCTCATGTCGTTAGTCCTTTAGTTTTCTTTGTGATAGGGCAGCAACTGCACCTGTCAGTCCGAGAAATGTTATTGATAAGAAATATATTACGTCAGCGGTGTCGATGATACCGCGTGCCATAGGTTCAAAATGAGTGGCGGAACTGAGATAATTGAAAATGTTGCCTAATGTGCCGCTCATGGTGTTTGCCAGTGTTCCGCAGATAAGATGGAAGAAAACGCAGAAGCAGAGTGATAAAAGAACAGCAACAATCTGATTTTTTGTGATACTGCTTGCAAAGATTCCGATACCTGCGTATGCACTGCTAAGCAGCAGCAGTCCGAGATATCCCGACAGTGTTGCTCCGTGGTCAATGTTGCCTATCCTTGCGATAGTGATATAATACGGTAATGTGAGCGCCAATGCTATGAAAATCATTATCATAGATGACAGGTATTTGCTTATTACGACCTGCCAGTCGGTGACTGGTTTTGTGAGCAGAAGTTCAATTGTCCCCGAACGTTTCTCTTCTGCGAAGGTACGCATGGTGAGTAGTGGCACGAAGAAAAACAGCGACCAGAAACATATCAGAAAGAATGAGTCTAATGATGCCTGCTTGCGATAAAAGATGTCGGCCCCTGAAGGTAGCCATGTGAAAAATCCCGTAACGCCCAAGAACAGGACAAGCAGGATATATGCTATCAACGAGTCGAAAAACGTCTTAAGTTCTTTTTTAGTTAAAGTCCAAATCTTATTCATTTTCCAAATCATTAATTAGTTGTAAGTTCACGGAATACATCTTCGAGTTTGGTCTCAACCGAAGTGAGCCCTGTCAATGTCCAACCTTTTGATACACAAAGATTAAACACATCGCGTTTGGAAGTGGTCTGAGGTCTTGAATGAAATTCAAACTTGTTGTCACTATCCTTTATGATGTCCACCGAAGCGGCATTAGGCAGTTCTGACAGTGCCTTGTAGATTTCATTGGTGTTGCCGTCTTCGATTTCGATTTTTAGTATTTCATCGTTTGATGCCTGATGGCGCAAGTCAGATGCTGTGCCGTCGGCGACTATTTTGCCTTTGTTGATGATGAGGATGCGGTCGCATGTGGCTTCTACTTCGGCAAGGATGTGAGAGCTGAGAATGACAGTCTTCTCTTTGCCTATTCGTTTGATGAGATCGCGTATTTCTACTATCTGGTTAGGGTCAAGGCCTGAAGTCGGTTCATCGAGAATCAGAGCCTCCGGGTCATGAATGAGAGCCTGTGCGAGACCGACTCTTTGTTTGTAGCCCTTCGACAATTCATTTATGTTCTTATGCTTTTCATTCATAAGACCGCATACAGTGAGAGTCTCCAAAAGTCTTTCGTCAAGCGCATTTTTCTTAACTCCTTGTAACAGGGCCACATACCTAAGATAATCGATGATAGCCATATCCTGATACAGCGGGTTGTTTTCAGGGAGATAACCGATTAGTGTCTTAACCTTTTCAGGTTGGCGTGTGACGGAATAGTTGCCTATGGTTATTTCTCCGGAACTTGGGGCAAAGTATGTTGTTATGGCTTTCATCGTCGTAGTCTTCCCAGCGCCGTTAGGACCGAGAAATCCTAAAACCTCTCCGGTCTTAACTTTGAACGATATATTGTCCACAGCTTTGTATGAACCATACATCTTGGTAAAATTCCTAACTTCTATATCCATAAAACGTCTGTTTTAAATCAAAACGCGAAAATACTGCTTTTTTGCCATATTCTCCATATAGGTTATAAATATTTAACAACAAATAGCCGATATCAGTTTTTGACATCGAGAGCGTCGCGTAATCCGTTGCCCAACAGCATGAAGGCCAGCACAAGCAGCATGATTGCAATGCCGGGTATGATTGACAGATACGGATATCCTAGAATGAGATAGGCATAACTTTCCTTAATCATCATTCCCCATGATGGCATCGGTGGCTGTACTCCGATGCCTAAGAAACTCAACCCTGCCTCAAGAAGGATGGATGTCGCAAAGTTGCTCGCTGAAATGACCAGCAGCGGACTGATGATGTTCGGGAGAAGATGATGTATGATGATTCGTGTTGAACTGTAACCAAGCGTCTTTGCGGCATCTATATATTCCTGCTCCTTTATTGAGATGACCTGCCCACGAACCATTCTTGCCACATCAACCCATAGTGTGAGCCCTATTGCTATGAATATCTGCCAGAATCCTCTTCCAAGAGCAAAACTTATCGCAATGACAAGCAATAACGACGGTATAGCCCATACAACATTGATGAACCACATCAGAAATTTGTCAATGCCACCTCTGAAATATCCTGCTATTGAACCAACGAAAACTCCTATCAGAAGTGACAGGATAACCGCAACTGTTCCAATAGACAGACTGATGCGCGTACCCAGGATAAGTCTGCTGAAGACATCGCGTCCATATCGGTCAGTACCGAATATGTATCGCTTGGTGACGACTTCAACATCAGACTCTTCAGAGTGCAAGTCCATTTTACCTTCAATCCCGTCGATGGTTTCGTATTCTATTGTTCCGCCTTCAATGGTATAGGATTTTATCGGGAGATAGGTGCTTATATCCGGAATTCCGGTAAAAAAGTTCTTAAACGACATTCTTTGCTGGCTGGAATTGCGCGGGGTTATCTTTAACATGTCAACTTTGAAGCCTGGACGTTGGATTGCAATTTCAATCAGCTGATTGTTCGCATTGGGGGTTTTGTCGGGAATAATCTGATATGCGAAGACTGAAATTATTATACAGAAGACAATGAACCATAATGAAATCATCGCCAACTTGTTTTTTTTCAGTTTTTTAATTACTTGCTGTGAGTTGTATGAGAGCTTCACCTTTGTTATTATTATTCCTTTTGCAAAGTTAATGCTTTTCACTTAAAAATGATTATTTTTGCGGTCAAGAAAAATATATATCAATTATGAATATGAAAAGAGTTTATTTGTTATTAGCTATTAGTCTGATACCTCTCGTATCATTCTGTCAGAACAGTGGTAGTGTTAATCAGGGCAATGATAATGCTGTTGTAAGAGAAAAGACAGCCAACCATGAAGAAAATGTCGGACGTTATGTCAATGGGAAAAAAGATGGCATTTGGACAAACTATAATGACAAGGGAATGCTCAGAGCCATAACCGAATATAAAAATGGTGAAAAGAATGGATTATATGTGACTTTTGACCACCAGGGCACTCTTGAGAAGGAAGAGTATTATGTCAACGGCAAACTTGATGGCGAAAGCAAGAAATATCTCCATGGCAATTATATCAATATTCTCGCTCATTATAAGAATGGTGAGCTTGATGGCGAATACAAGCAATATTATACCGACAAGCCAACACAGCTGATGGAGGAGTCGTTCTATGTTGATGGTGTGAAAGATGGTAAATCGACATATTTTGGGTCAAATGGTAATGCTGTTGCAGAATACACCTATACAAAAGGATTGTTCAATGGCGTGTGCAAGACATTCTACGATACAGGTTTGCTCAGAACAGTTGAAAATTACGTCAACGATGAACTGCAAGGCGAATATAAGGAGTATTATGAGGATGGCAAGACTGTGAAGGTTTCCGGAAATTATAAGAAAGACAAGAAGGATGGCCAGTGGATAGAATATAGCCCTAATGGTTCTGTCATAAGCAAAACCACATTCTCCAATGGCGTTGCCAAGTAAAGTTAGTGTTGATTAGCGAGAGTTGAAATCCGTAAGGACTCCATTTTTCCAATAAATATCCACAGTTTTCCCTTTTTGGGTTCTTAACCCCTTGATATAGCCGTTTTTCCATTCTTTTGGCAATGCTGGTAGGGGTTGTTCTGTTACAGGATTCAGAAGCATTTCGGCAATTCCTGCAGTGGCCCCCATGTTACCGTCAAGCTGAAATGGGGGATGTGCGCAGAAAAGATTGTTGTATGTGCCGCCGCCCAAATTGTCATAACCGCTGTTTCCGATAGGGTATAAAAGTCGGTGAAGCAGTTTGTAAGCGTGTTCTCCGTCTTCAAGTCTCGCCCAGAAGTTGATTTTCCATGCAAGTGACCAGCCGGTGCCGTCATCGCCGCTGCTTTCAAGAGTTTTCCTCGCTGCAGCGGCTAATTCCGGAGTCGTTTTTACCGATATGTCATCATCGGGATATAATGCGAAAAGATGAGACACATGCCGGTGATGATCGTCTTGTTTGTCAACGTCTTCTTTCCATTCCTGCAGTTGTCCCCAGCTTCCGATTTTGTTTGGGTAAATTTTTGGAAGCATCATCTTGACTGTATCTGAAAATCCGGATTTTTTATCGAGTATTTCCGTGGCTTTAAGGTAGTTGTCGAATAAATCGCGTACTATTTGATGATCCATTGTTGCTCCCTGCGATATTCCACCATGTTCGGGAGAATAGGAAGGATTAGACACGTAATAGCCATCGTCCAGTGTAAGATAATCGACCCAGAATCGGGCAGCTTCCTCTATTGATGGATACGCCTTATAACGCAGGAAATCAATATCTCGTGAGTATAGATAGTGCTCCCACAGATGACGGCATAGCCATGCTCCTCCGGCTGGAAAGAAAGCCCACGGCATGTCTTCCCCGACAGCAGTGAATCCGAACGGATTGTTGATGGTGTTGACAGTCCAGCCACGCGCATTGAAGAACTGTTGCGCTGTAATGCTGCCCGGAACTTTCAACGTTGGAATGTAATCCAATAATGGAATGGCACATTCGCTTAGATTGCAGATTTCGGCTGGCCAGTATAGCATCTGCTCGTTGATGTTGCAGTGATAGTCACACGACCACGGCGGGGTGGTACTGTTGTTCCAACGACCCTGCAGATTCAAAGGCATCCCGCCTTTACGTGAACCGGAAATCATCAGATACCTGCCATACTGAAAATATAACTCTTCTAATCCCGGATCGTTACCGTAGTCGGCATAATCTATGAGCCTGAGATTGACAGGCAATTCGTTACGACCGTCACCCAATTCTATTTCAACTCTGTTGAATAATTCCTGATAATCAGCAAGTTGAGTGTCGAGAACTTGCTGGTATGTCTTGGAACCGAGTTTCGACATGATATCTGCACAGATGTTCATCGGATTATTGCCTGTGTATGATGGAAACTCATTTTTATATGAAGTGGCGGCAGTGCTGTAAAAGTCAAAATACTTGGCATTTTCGATGATGATGGTGTTGTCTGCGCATGTGATTTGTCCGTCAGAGCCAACTTTCGACATCACATAGAATTTCATGTTGTTGTCCTGGATGTAACCCGACTTACTGATGATGTCGCCATACATTTTGAAATCTGACGTATAATGTGGAGAGATTAAGGAAATGCTATAGGACACAGGTTTCGATGATTCAAAATGATATACCATGATTCTGTCAGGGTAATCGCCGAAATATGTCCTTTTGAAATCTATCTTGTCAGCGGAATATTCGACGAATCCGTGTCCGGTGTTCAAGTCGATGCCGCGTTTGTAGTTCTTTATGCTGTCGTGGTTGCATCCGGTGATGTAGATGATGTAACTGCCGAGGTTTTGCTGTGCGCCGAATTCTCCATAGAACTGGGAAGGGTAGGTGTATTGGATTTTACTGGTAAGCTTTTCTTGGGCGAGTTCATTTGCTTCATCGAATTTGCCCTCCTTCATGAGCTTCCTCAGTTCCGGAAGGCATTTATATGCGTCAGGATTGTTGTTCCCGAAGTTATAATTTGGATTGGAACCGGGTCCACCAGTCCATAAAGTGCCTTCAGTAAACTGGATTTCCTCTGTAGGGACACCTCCGTAAAACATGCTTCCGATATATCCGTTTCCTATTGGCAATGCTTCTGTCATCCAGTCAGTTGCAGGGGTGTTGTACCATAGGATCAAATCCTTGTTGCTTGCTTCTTCAGCAACATTCTGCCGTTTTTGGCATGATACAAGAAGCACGCACAGCAGCAAAAATAAGATGTATCTGTTCATTTCGGAGTATTTCGAACTGAAAGTTATCTGCTCAGTCTGATGGCAGTACCGCCGCCTGGTGCGAGATGAACGGATATCTTGCCATTGATGATTTTTTCGGTGGACTTTACATAGTCGGAAGCTTTCTTGTCGGCATTGGTTCCGTCCTTAAAAATCTCACATTTCGTGAAATGGCCTAATATATTGGTGTTGATTTCGATATCCATCGGCGTCCAGTTATTTATGGCTCCGATATACCAGTTGTTGCCTTTTCTGCGTGCAATGACAACGTATTCGCTTAATTTGCCATCCAAGGAGATGGTTTCATCCCATGTTGTCGGTATCTTTGCAATGAAATCAGTGCATTCCTGATTGTTCGTATAGTTTACAGGGTTGTCGCAAAGCATGTTGAAAGGTGATTCGAAAATCACGTATTCAGCGAGTTGACGGCATCTTGTGCCTTGGCTCATGGGCTCTGAATATACACCTCTGAAGTTGCTCTTTGTGGCATTCCTCATGGCACCTTGCGTGAAGTCGAAATATCCGGCAACCTGGCGGATGAATGGAATCGTAACTTCGTAGTTTACAAGGTCATATTTTTCAACTCCAGGTATCCATTTTGCCTGTTCGAGTCCCCACACACCTTCACAATTGAGTACGTTTGGATATGTGCGGCACAGGCCTGTCGGTTTGTAAGCACCGTGGAAGTCAATGAAAAGATGATATTTTGCAGCTGTTTCAGCCATTCTGTAGTAGAAATCAACAATTTTCTGATCATCTCTGTCCATGAAATCCACCTTGAAACCTTTTATACCCATTTCGGAATAATGCTTGCAGACATGCTCCATGTCACGATCCATAGCATAATAACCTGCCCAGAGAACAATGCCCACATTTTTGTTTTTGGCGTAGTTTACAAGTTCCTGTAAATTGATTTCAGGAACTACCTGGAACAGGTCGGCCTGCTTGTTGACAGCCCATCCTTCATCAAGGATAACGTATTCTATGCCGTTATTACTTGCAAAGTCGATGTAGAACTTGTAGGTATCGTTGTTTATGCCTGATTTGAACGGTACTCCTGATATATTCCAGCAGTTCCACCAGTCCCAGGCAACCTTACCGGGTTTTATCCAGCTGATATCCTCAACTCTTGATGGAGATGCGAGTTTATAGACCATGTCGTTGTTGGTGAGCTCATAATCGTGGTCGGAAATGGTAATCAGACGCCATGGGAATGAGCGTCTGCCGCTGGTTTTGGCGATGAAATCCTCTCTTTCTGTGACTATTTTCTGAAGCATGTTGTGACCGCCCTGAATCTCACTTTTCGGATAGGTTGCATAATGACCTTTTAATGAATTATTCCGACTGTTGTTCTTAATCAGATACATTCCCGGATAGTCTTCAAGATCTGCTTCGGTGATGACAGCTTTTATGTCTTTGTCATATTTGATAAGCACAGGCAAAAACGCAATTTTTTCATCTGGAGTTTCAGACAATTTTGCAGTCGTGTATTGGGCCTCAAACGAACTCATGTATTGCTTCTCTATGATAGTGCCGAAATCCTGGTCGCGTGCATCAGGGTAGGGCATTAGTGTAGTGTAATCCTTCATGAAATTGAATTCAGCGAGTTCATCTTCAACAATGATGTCTTTTTTGAAATCGGTTACAAAATGATATGCAACACCTTCATTGTAAGCTCTGAAAACAATCTGATAGTTTCCTTTAAAGTTGAGAACCAACTCATTATAATTATCAATGATTTCACTCTTCTTGTAAAAAGGTGAGGATATGGTCTGGTTTACTTTATTAATTTTTGATTTATTGCATGACGGATTCACGCCGAGGGCAACACCACCATCAAGTTTCATGGCTATGGCACAGTCCTGAAGGATTATTACATTACCGTGAGTTACTGAATAAGTAACGTTTTGAGGCGATATTTTCACTATCACCTTGTTTACTCCGTTTGGAGATTCAATGTTGTAGATTTTCTGTGCTGAAACTGTTGTTGTGAGTATCGCAAGTATGACTAATAAAAGTAATTTTTTCATATTTGATTGTTTGACAGATAGTTTTCTATGGTCTTTTTCCATATATGGTAAATGATGACAGTAAGAATGAAGCCGAATGTGATCCCAGAGATGTCTGCTACAATGTCGAGCCATTCAAAACTTCTTCTTGGAAGAAAAAATTGCAGTATTTCGGTTGAGAAAGCAATTAAAATACTGACACTTGCCGTTGTAACATACCTAATCCATTCCTTGTTTTGTTTGAATGTGCATATCCATAAAAAAAATGGCATAGGTGTAAACAAGCAGAAATGTATGCATTTGTCTATCGGAATCTTAAACGGCCAATATTCTATGAACACAACAAACGATTTGCTTATCGGTTTTGTAAGCACATAGAAAATCAATATCAGATAAATTGCAAGCAGTATAAATCTGTAACCTTGTTTCATTCTGAGGTATGTTAATATTCAAAGGTTCCGTAAGGACTCTGTATTGTCAGTCTCTTGCAGTCGGCATGTTCGCAATATCCAATTATTTGTGCATCAATGTTGTATGATTTTGAGATATTAATGATTTGACTTGCGAACTGATGTGGGATGTATATTTCGAGTCTGTGTCCCATGTTGAATGTTTTGTACATTTCCTTCCAGTCTGTTCCGCTCTGACTTTGAATTATGCTGAACAGAGGCGGTGTCGGGAAGAGGTTGTCCTTTACGACATGTAGAGCATCAATGAAATGCGTAATTTTGGTCTGACCTCCTCCGGAGCAGTGAATCATTCCGTGAATTTCATTACGGAGTTCCTTCAGTATTGTGTTGACAACAGGGAGATATGTCCTTGTCGGTGACAGCACGAGTCTTCCCATATCTCGGTCTATGCCGTTGACCGTGTCTGTGAGCTTGCAGGAACCGGAGTATATCAGGTTGTAAGGAACATCATGGTCGTAGGTCTCAGGATATTTTTCAGCGTATTTTTTGCAGAATACATCGTGGCGTGCGGAAGTAAGGCCATTGCTGCCTATACCGCCGTTGTAGCATTTTTCGTACGATGCTTGTCCGAATGATGCAAGTCCTACGATTACATCTCCGTCCTGGATTTTTTCGTTTGTGATTATTTCAGAACGTTTTACGCGTGCGGTAACGGTAGTGTCAACAATGATGGTTCGTACGAGATCGCCAACATCAGCGGTTTCACCGCCAGTAGAGATGATGTTGACACCGAGGTCGTGCATTTCCTGGATGAATTCTTCGTTACCGTTTATAATGGCTGAAATCACTTCACCTGGAATGAGGTTTTTGTTACGTCCTATAGTTGATGACATAAGAATGTTGTCGGTAATGCCGACGCACATCAGGTCATCGGTATTCATCACGATGGAATCCTGTGCTATTCCTTTCCAAACCGACATGTCGCCTGTTTCTTTCCAATACAGATAGGCAAGTGAGGACTTGGTGCCGGCACCGTCGGCATGCATAACATTGCAGTAATCTTTGTCTTTTCCCATCACGTCTTCAATCACTTTGCAGAAGGCGTTGGGGAATATGCCTTTGGATGAGTTCTTTATAGCATTGTGTACATCTTCCTTGGATGATGATACACCGCGCTGTTCATATCTTGATTTGTATTCCATTTTATTCAAAAATTATCATGAAATTTTCCTTGTCAAGGATTACCATGCCGACCTTATTGAGGACATTGTCGTTGAAAAGAAAATCGTAAGGCTGTCTGCTGTTTACAGTAACTGATACATTCTCAATTTGTTTGTTTCCGAATCGTATAGTTTTCATGTTAATTACAGCTTGTTCCGCGATGTTGCCATCGGTGATAATCTTCGTTACGTCGCCTTCAAAGTCATCGATGTTGATAATACCTTTTTTCAGCCATTCGATGGCTTTCTTCTGTGAAATGCTTGCTTTGGAAGCGTTTGGACTATATTCAAAATCGACAGTGTAACCATCCACAATACAGCGAGATACCATTCTGTTGGATTTGTCCATGACGTAATTCACGTAGTTCTGGTCCGGATCAACTACGATATTGATAAATCCTTGCTGGGTAAGTTCGTCAATGGATTCGATTTTCGAGGATTCAGGAACGAAGT
Organism: Bacteroidales bacterium; assembly: GCA_017538085.1. Taxonomy (GTDB): domain Bacteria; phylum Bacteroidota; class Bacteroidia; order Bacteroidales; family BM520; genus RGIG7150. The sequence goes on from JAFYJP010000137.1 coordinate 12,735, forward strand.
CTTTGCTTATGATTGAGAACTCGGTACGTCTGTTCAGCTGGTTGGCAAAGTCAACGAGGTCTTTGTTTCCAAGTCCGTTGATGAAGTCTTCGTCAAGAACGGTTCCTGCCTTGAAGGTGTAGCCTTTATAGACATAGTCTTGCTGCAGCTTTCGTGGAACTCTTTCCCCGTAGCCTTTGGCTATTAATCGTTTCGAGTTGATACCACGGTCGATGAGGTATGCCACTACTGATTCGGCACGTTTCTGTGACAGTGCATCGTTGCTTTCGATGCTGCCTATCATATCGGTATGGGAAGCAAGTTCAATTATGAACGTCGGGTTTTCATCAAGTGTTTGAATAAGTCCCTGCAGAGAATCCTGATATTGCTCCTTGAGATCCCATTTTGCGAAATCGTACAGGATGTCAGGCAACACGATAGGTTCCTGAGGAATTGGTGTCAGAGTGAAATTCACAATGAAATTGTGACTCAGTTCATGCCCCAAGGTTGTTTCTTTGCCGTAACAGTTGAAGTAGTTGTCTTTTGAAACTGTTATGTCGTAGGTGGTTTCCTTGGCTATTTGGTTTTTTGTGAAATTGTATTCGCCGCGGTTGTTGGTTCTTGTTTGGAGTGTCACTCCGTCGGTGCCGGTTATTTCGACTGTTACGCCTTCGATTTTTTGCAGTGTCTTTTCATCGGTGATAATACCGCTGATGGTGAACTCAACAGGTGGTATCACGAATTTGTATATGTCATCGCCGCCACGTCCGCCTTTTCTGTTGGAGCAGAAGAAACCGCTGTCGGCATCTGGAACGAACAGTATTCCGAAATCGTCATTGCTTGTGTTAAGCGGACTTCCCACGTTGTTTGGTAAGGATTGTGGAATGCCGTTTTTGAGGATGACATAGAATATGTCAAGTCCACCAAGTCCCGGATGTCCGTCTGATGCGAAGAACAGGGTGGTGTCGTTTTTGAAGGAAGGGAACATTTCGTTGCCTTTCGTGTTGACTAAAGGGCCGAGATTGATAGCGGTTCCGAAATCTGACCCGCTTGATTTCCGGGTTGCATAGTACAAGTCCCTACCGCCCTGACCTCCTGGCCGTGACGATACGAAAACTATTGACAGTTCGTCACTTGTGAGTGCAGGCTGTCCGAGGATTTCGGTTGAGTCTTTGGAAAGGACCACTTCTTTCGGGTCGTTCCAGTTCTGTCCGTCTCTTTTTGCAACATAGACCTTACAACCGCAGAATAGTTCCTCCTTGTCGGTGCAGAATGTATAATACAGACGGTTGGTGCGGAAATTGGTCGTTGCAGCCCCTTCGTTGCCGGTAGTGTTCACTATTCCGTCTTCGTCTATTGGTACGGGTTCGGTCCATTTGCCTTTGTTGTCGCATTTGGTCATAAACAAGTCGCTGAACTTCTGACCTGTCCATTCATCTTTGTTTTTTCCTTTTGCCGCATCGCGGGCGGAGGTGAAGATGATGGAATTATATGACTGGTCACTCCATGTGGGCGCGAAGTCGTCCTGTTTGGAATTTATTGATTTCAAAGCAGTTATTTCAACGTTGTTGGGAAGTGCAAGCCATTGGGCTGCGAGTTCGCATGATTCCAGACCTGCGATAGCAAGAGGATGCCCTGGTGAAACTTCAAGAAAAGCCTTATATTGTTCTTTTGCTTCTTCATATTTGCCGTTGAATCTCAGGGCATTGCCATATTTGAGCAGTACCGTTGAGTCTCTTAGGGCATATTTCTGTTTGATGGCGTTTTTGTACTGAATTTCGGCTTTTTTCGTATTGTTGGTCATACAGTAGCAGTCACCTAAGCGCGCATATATCCTGGCTTTTTCGGCGCGGTCCTTCTTGGTTCTCTTGGCTGCTTTCTTGTATTTTGTTATAGCCGTGGTATAATATTCTTTGTTGAATGCATTGTCGGCAGCGACGCTGAAACGGTTCTGCCCGAATGCACTTATATTTGCGATGAGTACAGCAATCAGAAATAATATTGACTTTTTCATAAAGATTCTATAGTGACTTACTAAATTTACAAAGATAATCTATTTTTTCTTAATAACGTGAAAATACTTTGCTCTATTGTAAAAAAAAGGGTCACCGTTGTGAAACGATGACCCAAACCAACTTAAAAGATATTATGAAAAAAACTATTCTATTCGACCTGCTTGTTGTTTGCCATAACAGCATTTTTTTCTACTTTCTTGGCAAGTTTCTTTGCAACGTCTTCTTTGTTTCTTGTCAGGTCGTATGCGATATTGGAGCTAATGCATACTGATGAGTAGGTACCGACTAAGATACCGATGAACAAAGCGAATGCCATTCCGGCGATACTTTCACCGCCAAGGAACAGTATGACGAGCAGAACTACCAGGGTAGTAAGAGATGACATGATGGAACGTGACAAAGTCGAGTTGATAGCCCCATTGATGTTTTCCTTCAAGGATTTCTTAGGATAGAGACCAAGATATTCACGTACACGGTCGAAGATGACCACTGACGCATTGATTGAGTAACCAATGATAGTCAGGATTGCCGCGATGAACGACTGGTCAACATCGAGTGAGAAAGGAAGTATTCCGTAGAAGATTGAATAGCATGAAATTGCGATGAAGGCATCGTGAGCAAGAGCTGCAACGCCGCCGAGACCGAACTGCCAACGACGGAAACGCAGTGCAATGTAGATGAAGATAAAGATTAATGACAAACCTACTGCCCAGTAAGCTCTGACTCTCATGTCGGTTGCAATTGTAGGACCGACCTTTGTTATATTGAGGATACCGATGTATTTGTCTGAAGTTTCAGATGAGAAGTCTTCGTATGAAATAGGATCCTTGTAGTAAGAACTCAAATTGTCGTATAACTTTCTTGTTATTTCATTTTCAACTTCTGCTGTTGCTTCTTCAACCTTATATGTTGTGGTTATCTTAACCTGTTTGTTAGGACCGAAAGTCTTTACTTCAGGTGCTGAACCGAAGGCATTGCTGAGTGATTCGGCGATAGCAGAAGTGTTGACATCCTGGTCGAAACGAACAACGTATGAACGACCGCCGGCGAAATCGACGCCCATTGACAGACCCTTTGTAAGTAATGAAATGATACCTATAAGAATCAAGCATCCTGAAATGATGTAGTAAATGCGTCTTTTTCCAACGAAATCGAAATGGCAGTTGGTGAACCAGTTTGCGTTGAATGCACGGTCAAACTTGATTGTGCGCTTGCGGTCAACCATGCGAGTGTATATAAGTCTTGTTATGAAGATTGATGTGAATAATGAACACAGGATACCAATCATCAATGTTGTTGCAAAACCTTTGACAGGGCCTGAACCGAAAATGTAGAGGACGACTGCGGTGATCAATGTGGTGATGTTACCGTCTATGATTGCTGAATAAGCGCGTTTGTAACCTTCGTCAATTGCAAGTTTGATGCCCTTGCCGTTTCTCAGCTCTTCCCTGATACGTTCATAGATAATGACGTTGGAGTCAACGGCCATACCTATCGTAAGTACAATACCGGCGATACCAGGAAGGGTAAGTACTGCACCGATTGATGCGAGAATACCTACGATAAAGAAGATATTGCAGAGAAGTGCGATATCTGCTACGAAACCGGAATTGTTGTAATAAACAAACATTATGATGAAGACGAGCAGGAATGCGATAAGGAATGAAAGCAAACCGCTGTTGATTGACTGCTGACCGAGAGACGGACCTACAACTTCTTCTTGAATGATTCTTGCAGGAGCAGGTAACTTACCGGCTTTAAGAATGTTAGCAATATCCTGTGCCTCTTCAACGGTCATGCCGCCACCGGAAATTGATGAACGGCCACCGGAGATTTCCTGACGAACAGCAGGATAAGAATATACGTAGTTATCAAGTGTGATGGCTATTTGTCTGTCAATATTCTGACCGGTGAGGTTCTTCCAAATACGAGCACCTTCTGAGTTCATTGTCATGGAGACTTCAACGCTGCCGTCCTGTGTGTAGTCCTGACGAGCATCTGTGATGACATCACCGCTCAATGGAGCCTTGCCGTCACGGCTTGTAACCTTCAGGGCAACAAGTGACAGATAATCAGGTGTTGCATTATCTGGCTTGCTGGTCCATGCAAAATGTGCATTTCTTGGGAATGATGAACTGACTTCAGCCATATACTTGTTGACCATGGCAGTATCTCTTATTTTTGCCATACCAACTGCAGCACCTTCTGACGGATATTGTCTTCCGTCATTGCCTGTGTAAAATGCCGGTATCAAATATCTGAATAAAGGATTCTTCTCTTCCCATTTTGCCATATCAGCATTGTCGGTTGAATCGTTTTCCATGAGGTCGGAAATTTCGTCTTCAGTGCCTTCCTCGTTTTCGGCATCGCTGACAACAGCTTTATCCGTTGCGCTTGGCGCATGGATTTCAGCCAGTCTTGAATTGGCTTCAAGGAATGTTGTGTATATCTCAGAGAATTTGTAGGTCTCCCAGAATTCGAGACTTGCGGTTCCCTGTAAAAGTTTTCTTACACGTTCAGGATCCTTGACACCAGGAAGTTCGATGAGAATTCTTCCTGTACCGCTGATTCTCTGAATGTTAGGCTGGGAAACACCAAAACGGTCAATACGCTGACGGAGAATTTCGTATGAACGGTCAATTGCACCGTCAACTTCTTTTCTCAGAACCTTCATGACCTCATCATTGGTTGATGTGGTGGTTATCCCCTGGTTTTTGAATTCGTATGCAAAAATTCCTGCAAGCTGTGCAGAAGGATCAACTTCCTTGTATGATTCATAGAACAATGACAGAAAATCAGACTGACTGTTTTTCTGCTTCTCTGTAGCCATTGCTATGGCCTGACGGAATGTGGGATCCTGTGAATCTCCTGATAACGCTTCGATGACATCAACAACTGCCACTTCCATCATGACGTTCATACCACCCTTCAAGTCAAGACCAAGATTAAGCTCTCTCTCCTTACATTCTGCGTATGTGTACTTCTTTACCAACAAATTGTAAACGTTTTCATTGGATATTGAATCAAGGAAGTACTCATATTTGCGTGATTGTAACGAGTCAATAACCTTGTCATCATGCAACTTGTTATTGTTCAATAAATCCGTTGCCTGATTCATGACATAATCACTCTTCGAATAATTTGTTGCTTTCTTTTCAACTATTCTCGTAACTACTGAAAATGATAATTGAAACAAGCAAACTAATGCGAGTAATATCGCAAATAACCTGATTGTACCTTTAATTTGCATCTTTTTTTTCTTATTTATTAATTTATTATTCTACCTAATGTTTTGTGTTTCAACGCTTTAAAATAATAATCCGGTTTTTGACCAGTGGTTAGTTTTAAGCGTGCAAATATACTACAACTTATTCGATTACACAAAATAATTTTTTGTTAGTTTTTATTCATACGATATATTTCTATTCATAAAAATTGATTTACTTTGAAAAAAATTTGTCAGATGAAGTTTCTACCATATATTTTATCCGTTTTTTTGAGCGCAACTGTTAACTTTGCTATATGTCAGAACATTACTTCCTTGTCGTTCCGGTACTCCGATACTGTGCCGGTATTCAACTCCGACAATGACAGATTATTAATGCCTTGGATTGGCGGCATTAATTCAGCCCAAATATGCAGAATCGACCTCAACTTGGATAAAATTGACGATATGATTGTTTTCGACAGAATCGGAAACAGAATAATGCCGTTTGTGTTCAGCGAAAATGACGACCGACAATTCATCTATTCACCGCAATATATTGATTTGCTGCCTTCTATATCAAACTGGATTGTCACTGCCGACTACAATAACGATTCAAAATTCGATATTTTCACTTATACAGTCGGTGGAATTAAAGTCTATAAAAATGTTTCAGACGAACATAATCTGATGTTCGAACAGGTGACTTTTCCGTATCTGCGCTCGCATTATAATAATGTATATACCAATATCCTTGCCACTTCGGTGGATTATCCTGGCATCTGTGACATCGACTCCGACGGTGACCTCGACATATTCGTCTTCGCTGCCCTCGGCGCATACGTGGAATTTCATCACAATTACGGAATGGAAAAATACAACTCTGCCGATTCCCTCATATTTTATAAGGAATCAGACTGTTGGGGCTATTTTGCCGAAAGCGAGGAGTCTAATGAAATCATCCTGAATACATGCCTCGGCGATAAAGGTATAGATTTTACCCTGGATGAAAAACATACCGGTTCAACGTTTCTTTTTCTTGATGCCGACAATAATGGGGTATATGATCTTATTCTTGGTGATGTGGACTATTCAACACCGTGCCTCCTCTTCAACAAAGATAATTCCGATGCTCATATTATAGATTATTCCTTCGTTTTCCCGAGCTCTTATCCTATCACTTTAAACTCATTTCCTGTTTTTTTCAAGTCTGATTTGGATTATGACGGTTATGAAGAGCTGGTCGTTTCGACTTTCGATCCTGATGTTAATAAGTGTGACGGACTTAATTCTGTTTGGCTGTATAAGATTGCAGATAATGATGGGGCTGTTGATTATCAGTTGATTACAAAATCATTTGTTCAGGAGGATATGATTGATGTAGGCAACGGTGCTTTCCCTGTGCTGGTAGATTACGATAATGACAATCTTTTGGATTTGTTTGTAGGCAATGATGGGTATTGTGACAGTTGCTACCACCGGTATGGAGCTCTGAAATGTGACTATACATCAATGATTGCTTATTACCGAAATTGCGGAACCGTGGATAATCCCCAATTTTGTCTTGTTACTACTGATTTTGCAGATCTTTCAGCTTTGCATTTAAAAGGTATTTATCCTGCCTTCCTCGATTATGACGGCGATGATGACTACGATTTGTTTGTAGGAACTGCCGATGGAGTTATTGTTCGTTTTGAAAATAATGGCGGCAATTTTGTCATGATGGACAATGATTGGCTCGGTCTAAGCTCTTATTCCGAAAAATATCTTACTCCATCTTTTTATGATTTCAATGGTGACGGAACAAAAGACTTGGTGGTGGGAAACAGTAGGGGAACGCTGTGGCTTTTCGAGGGTAGAGCAGGCGATTCGGCTATTAGCTTTGAGATGAAAACTACTGAGTTCGGTGCTGTTGACGTCCGTGATGCAGATATGTCATGGACGGGATACAGTGTTCCTTCGGCATTCAGTTACCATGACACCACGTTTTTGTCTGTCGGATCGGAGTCGGGCAGCATATACCTATATATAATTAATGATGTTGACGAGCCTTTTGAGGTCGTGAGTGGTGTGGAATTTGGAAATCAAGGCTTCAGGGTGGCACCGACAGTCGGTTATCTGAAAAAATATCCTGATATGCTTGTCGGAAATTTCTCGGGCGGTCTCCAATATTTTAATGGTGTCAGCCGGAACGATGTGGGGATAGTCTCATTCTACAATAAGGATTTGCAGGCGGAGATTTATCCGAATCCTTTGTCGAAAGATATTGTGAATGTCCGACTCCCTCAGAATGTCCCTTGTGCTGTAATCAGATTGTTCTCCTTAACGGGTAGCCTGCTATTAGAATACTCTTTGACGGCAGGTCTTAATGAAGTATATTTGACGGATTTTGATAACGGAATTTATTTTTATGAGATAAAATCTGGTTTTTCGGACAAAAAAGGCAAGTTGTTGATTATTAAATAATTTGATAGTCCGACTTTTTATTTCGGACGTCTTTTTAAAAATCTGGACGTCCTTTTCGTGCATTCCGTATCACTTTTTTTTATTTTGGAATTTCGTTAATTTTTGAATTGCGACTTTTGCAGCGATTTAAAAATTAAAACAGAAAACAGAAATGAAAATAATAAGTGCTTTTGGAGATTCAATTATGAAGGGTGTCGTTTTTGACAGTATGAGCAACTCCAAATATAAGGTAACTGATTCAAATTTTGCTGACATCTGTCAGAAAACTTTAAAACTTACTGTTTCCAATCATGCCAAATTTGGCAGCAGGATAAACCAGGTGTGGAACAATGTCAACAGATATGAAAACGAGATAAGCAACGCCGACTATGTGATATTCGAGTGTGGTGGCAACGACTGCGACTTCAACTGGAGCGAAATTGCCGAGCGGCCGGATGAGGAACACAAACCATTTACAACCGTTGAGAATTTTTCAAATATTTATTCCACTCTTATTGACAAGGTGCGGGAATTCAAGTCGAAGCCTGTATTGCTGTCGTTGCCTGTCATAGATTCCCAGCGGTTTTTCGATAGTGTTTCTGCGGGTTTGGACAAGGGGAATATTCTCAAATGGCTGCATGGCAATGTTAATGCCATTTCTTATTGGCATGAGTCATACAATATTCAACTTTTCAAAATTGCACAACAGAAAAATGTGCCGATTATCGATATTACCACACCATTCATGCTGAAGTCGAATTATTGTGACTATCTTTGTGGCGATGGCATGCACCCCAATGAAAAAGGACATCTGTTGATTGCCAATACAATACAGAATTTTGTGGTTAATTCAAGGATCGGTTTTATGACAAGGGGTGAATGCTAATCATTTGCGTTTTATTTGTTTGTAACTTTCTCAAAAGCTGTTTTTCCGATGTCCGGAAAAGCAGTTCTTAGGCATAATTTTTGTGATTTCTTAATACAAATTTTTTGTATTTTATGAAACACACAAGGTTCTGCTTAGTATCTGTTGCATTACTGTTGTCACTCGCCACGACATCATTCTCGTGCCTGCGACCGAACAACGACCTTAATTCGTCAATCTATTCGTATGAGGACCTTCATGAGCCATATCAACTGACTGATTCTCTGTTGCTTCAATGTGTCAAATCGGATTTTACCCCATCACAAATTTTGGTCAGAAAGGCATATATTGCCTCATACAACAAGGATACGAAATGTCCAAATTATGTTGCTTGGCATCTTACTGCCGAACATGCCAATGGCTCAGTAAAAAGACCGAAAAATGCTTTCAAAGGCGACAAGGAAGTTCCCGAACCGCGTGTTGAATGGTATGATTACAAAAACACCGGAATGTCAAGAGGACATCTTTGTCCTGCTGGTGACAACAAATGGGATATCACCGCAATGCACGAAACTTTTCTTATGACCAATATCGTTCCTCAGGACAAGGCTTTGAACGATGGCTATTGGAATGAAATTGAGATGAAATGCCGTTTATGGGCAAAAAAATACGGCGACATTTACATCGTAAGCGGCCCAGTGCCATGCAAAAAGCCTTGGAAAACGATAGGCGAGAAGAAAATAGTAGTCCCCGATGACTTGTTCAAAGTGGTGCTTTGTCTTAACGGTTCGCCCAAAGTAATCTGTTTTATCTGTCATAATTCCGACAACAACAAGCCGATGAACCAGTTGGTATATTCGTTAAAGGAAGTTGAGCAGCTTACGGGCATTGAGTTTTTCCCCACTTTGCCCAAGTCGGTTAAGCAGTCAATTGAGAATGAAGTAAATCTCTCTGCTTGGGGACTGTAAGTCAACATTTTTTTATATTTTTGCACCGAGAAAATTAACCAATAAATCGTTATAAAATATGCCAGTAATTATTTTTTTAGCAATTGTGGCAGTGCTTGTGATAATGTATTTCGTGTATAACAACCGCGAAATTGCACTGCGAAATGAGGCGGAAGCCCAGCGCCAGAATATTACCAACATCTTCGACAAGATGTGGAAGGTTTTCAATCAACAGGGACAAGTCGCTGATAAATATTACAACGACTTCAAATCAATCTATCCCGAACTAATCGCTGGTCGTTACATGAACAGAAGCGGTGATGCCTGGAAATTGATACGTGAGGATAATCCTCTGTATAATAATGAGTTGTATAAAATGATGCAGGTGTCTATTGAAGCACTCCGCACTGAGTTCGCCACCAATCAGACCAGAATGCTTGACATCATTCGTCAGCATAAGACACTGATAGAACAGTATCCCGGGAAATGGTTTATAAAAAATAAACAGCCGATAGATTATGTTGTGATATCATCGTCAAAGACCGAAGATGTGATTAATTCGCGTAAAGAGGATGATGTCAAGATTTTCAGCTAATCTATGGCCATTGTAATCACAGGACTGATAGCCCTGGTCTTCGCGCTGTTGATATTTTTCAGCGGAGGGGACCAGGGTTTGTTTTGGAGTATCATTACTTTCCTAGTGCCGACATTATCGGCTCTTATCACTTTCTTCGCCATCCGTCGCCATAAGATGATTTCAACACAGTACCTTGGCGATTATGTTCTTGAAGTGGTTCACTATGAACCGTGGGACGAATTGGTGACAGTGGAAAAAACGCGTGAGGTGACGAAGAAGGATTCATTCGGAATCAGCCATGTGGAAACTGAATCATACTGGGTGGATGAAGTGAAGTATCATCCTGACGAATACTACATCCTGACGTATCGGAATAAAAAAGAATCAGAGGAAATAACTGATGATATTTATAAGTATGTATGCGAATTATGGGAGGATGTTGAAGAGAAAAGGGAAGATGCCGGTCACTATTACCATACAATTAACGGTGACAAGTTATCAAAGACTTGGAATTATGATGAATCTACATGTATTCCTGTTACGCGTAGGGAATCTTTTAAGAATAAGGTAAAGGCTTCGGAATCACTGTTCAATCTGAAGAAAATCACCAAAAAGGAAGCGAAAGAATTAGACTTGTATGATTATCCCTCACTCAAATATTGGTCTTGGAGTGCTTATCTTCCTGACCAGAACTGCATTATTGGCATGGATGTGAGCGATGAAATAAGATATATGTACCGTGTATTAAATGCGGTTTATGGAGTGAGCAATAAGTTTCGTCTATATATTCTTGTATTTGAGGACAAAGACATTGAAATATCCGAAAAGCAGCGTTCGTATTGGCATAATGGCAATCCGCAGGAGTTGGTGGTATGTCTTGGTATTCACAATGGCATCGTGAAATGGTGCAATCCATTTTCGTGGAGTGACAAACCGATGCTTGAAGGAATGGTGAAGAAATATTTCATCGAACACCCGAAATTAGACTTGGTGGCATTTCATGACTATCTCACCGGTTCATCCAGCCCGATAACAAAATATTGGGAGCCTAAGGATTTCCATGACTTCGACTATCTGAAGGTTGGTGTTTCGCCGGTGGTTGTGTTCGTATTGTTAGCGGCAACGGTTGTCTTCTGCGTTGCAATGTGGTTTATTTCCGTGTATCTTGGAATTACAGTCTGACGGACATATTTCCGTGTCATGCCGCTAGTGAGCCGATGAAGGGTGGTGAATGAATGGTAAAAAAAAGCATTGTCCCGAATCCGGAACAATGCTTTTTGTATTGATAAGCTGCTTTCAGTTTATTTCAGATAATCCTTTGCAGCCTGGGCACCGGCACGTAAAACTTCAATGTTGAGGTTTACGACATCTTCACCTTTTCTGCCGAAAATGGCCTTGAGGGCATCTTCGAATGCTTCAAATGGCATGTCAATGAACTGGGCAGCGGCACCGAGAATTGCGATGTTGGCAGCCTTTGCGTTGCCATGTTCCTTTGCTATTGCATCACCATCGATGATGATATGATTCTTGATTTTCTTGATTTCATTGTAGATATCATCAGCATTAGGATAGTTTGGTATGTTCTCGAAAGTGGCCTTGTTGGTTATCAGCCAGCCGTCTTTGTCGAGCATGTCTGCATAGCGGAGAGCTTCCATCGGTTCCACTGAGATTATGAGGTCGGTTTTGCCTTTAGGAATAAGGTCGGAAGCAATAGGCTTGTCCGACAGGCGGAGGTGTGACTGAACGTCGCCGCCGCGCTGACTCATGCCGTGGACTTCGGCTTGTTTTAGATATAAGTTTTGTGCAACAGCAGCTGAACCTATTGTTGTGGCGATTGACAGGATACCTTGTCCGCCTACGCCTGCTAATACTATGTCTGTTTTCATCTTTATATCTTTGTTAAATTATTTTTTCTTTCTTTTTAATGTCTGTAAGCATTCACGTCTCGGAATAATGACGGATACACCATGGTATTTTAACTCTTCCTTGATTATTGCGACGTTTTTCTCGTGTTCCTTAGGCAGAGGGAGGAGAACTTTTATATGATCAGGATTGACACCTATTCCTTTGCAGATGCTTTCAATGCGGTGATATGCTGCGGAATCCTGACCGCCTGTCATTGCTGTGGTTTCGTTGTCAAGGATGAAGACTGTGATTGGTGAGTCAACGAGGACAGCGTCAAGAAGACCTGTCATGCCTGAATGTGTGAATGTGGAGTCGCCTATGATTGATATTGCAGGGAATATGCCTGAATCGGCAGCACCTTTGGCCATCGTGATTGAAGCACCCATGTCAACACAGGAATTGATTGACTGGTAAGGTGGAAGAGCACCGAGGGTGTAACAGCCTATATCGCCGAATACTCTGCCCAAGGTGTATCCTTCAAGTGCGTCGTTGAGAGCCTTAAATGTGCTCTGGTGAGGACATCCGTCACACAACTTCGGAGGACGAGGTTTGACAACTTCAGGAATTGCATAATATTCCTTCTGCTCCATCTTGAGGGCTATGCCTACAAGATTAGGATTGAGCTCGCCGGCGCGAGGCAGTGTGCCGTCAAGACGTCCGTGAACTATCAGATTCGACTTGACAATACCCTTAATCTGTTTCTCTATGAATGGGTAACCTTCCTCCATAACTATGAGCTCTTCGCATTCCTTGGCGAGCTTGTTAATCATGTTGACAGGAAGAGGGTATTGCGAAATCTTCAATACAGGATATGGAACTTGTCTGTCAGGATAGTTCTCCATCAGATAGTTGTAGGCTATACCTGAAGCGATGATTCCGTATTTTTTGTTGCTTCCTTCGGTGAGGAAATTCCAGCCATCGTTTTCACCGTGCTTTATGAATTCGTCCTGCTTGGCGAGAAGACTGTTGTAGTTTTTCTTTGAAATTGCAGGAAGAAGGACGAACTGACGCAGGTTCTCAGGGATGTGGATGTCATTCTGCTTTCTTGCAGGCTTGCATTCCACACCTGAACGTGAGTGTGAAAGACGAGTGGTCAGACGCATCAATACAGGAATTCTGAATTTCTCTGAAATGTCAAATGCATACTGCACCATGTCGTAGCATTCCTGCTGGTTTGAAGGTTCAAGGGTAGGAAGCAGTGCAAAGTCACCATATACTCTCGAATCCTGTTCGTTCTGAGACGAGTGCATTGACGGGTCATCGGCTGATACGACGACAAGACCGCCGTTTGCCCCCACTATTGAGGCATTCATGAATGCGTCGGCAGCCACGTTCATTCCTACATGTTTCATGCATACCAAAGCACGCTTGCCTGAATATGACATGCCAATAGCAGCTTCCATAGCTGTCTTTTCATTGGTGCACCATTTCGAATGTACATTACCCTCGGCTGCCTGCTTGGAACCTTGGATGTACTCTGTTATTTCTGTTGATGGAGTGCCAGGATAGGCATATACTCCGGAGAGACCCGCATCAAGCGCTCCTTGTGCTAATGCTTCATCTCCCAAAAATAATGTTTTTTGCATTTTGTTAAATGTTTGATATTTTGTGAATTATTGAATTTCTTCCGATGTTTGCAAAGTTAATGCTTTTTTATTGATTTTCCCTATCCCAATCCGATTATTTTTTCTTTATTTTTCCTATTGCCATCAACCGAGGTACATAGAAAAGAAGATGTTTATATTACCACACGTGAAACCTTTGCAAACATCAAAATCTGCAATAGCCAAACTTACTCGTGAACAGAAAAAAATGACTATTGGAAGAACATATTTTTGTTAGTTCTTACAAAAATACTTAATTTTGCAGAAATAAAGACATCTTGTTGGCAAAATGAAGAGAATGATTTTGGCTGCGGCTATAACTTTCATGTTCTCAGTGGTTTATGGTCAAGGACTTACCGCTGATTTCCGCAATGGCGCACAGTCATTTATATCTGCCAACATAGGGGTTTCCATTCCCGGAGGCCGTTTCGGCAGCAAGACCATATATGAAAACTATAATAATCCATATAGCGAATCTGCCCTGAAACTTCCTCTGACTGGCTCAGAAATATTTAAGGTGATAGGATTCGCCGGTCCAGGATTGTCAGCCGGAGTCAATGGAGCCTGGTATTTTAACCAGTTCTGGGGAATTGGCATGCGAGCTTCGTTTACGCAGTGCTCTCTCGCCAAGGCAAAGCTTAGTTCGGCATACGCTGCTGCGTATGGTGAAAATTCGTCTTTTGAATTCAATTCTAACGACAATTATATCTCAGTGTGGATAATGCCTGGCGTGTATTTCGGTGTTGCACTCAGCGATGACGTGCAGGTTGGACTCGATGTCGGATTCGGTCCGCAATATCTCCATTCTCCTGAATTTTCCTGCAATTACTCAATTGACGGTTCATCGAATTCGGAAATTGTGGCTTCCAATGCCGACTGGGACTTTTCCTATTACGTCTCAATGGGCGTCAAATATAAGATAGACACGCATCTTGCAGTTTCATTCGATGTCAACTACAATGAGATTTACATGAAATTCGACTATTCTGTGAGAAGAGGGGTGAACACTTTTACTGAAACGCATGATGTGTTTTATAAATGTCCGACACTGAATCTCGGATTAGTGTATCTTTTTAAGTGATTGTTTAATATCTAATTTATATCCATTATGAAAAAATTATTTGTTTTAGTTTTGGTAGTGCTTATGGCAAGTTGCTGCACATCAAAGGAACAGAAAAATGAAAGTCAACCCAGCGAGAAGCCTGGACCTCATGCAATCGTCTATAAGACTAAAGCTGATTATAGCCAGAATGTTCCAATAAGTCTCAATGAAGACGGGACATTAATGTCATATCCTGACCCTCGTGATTTGATGAGAGGTGATGAATTTACTCTTCCAACCCAACTTGAAAAAGGTTATCTGCTTGATAACAAGGGTATTGGCCCTAATGTCGCTTTTCTTAAATGGACATACGAGGAATACGCTGCAATGTCGAGGGCTCCGATATCCGATTCCATCATTGCGAATATTCTCGACAAAAAACCTCTGAAGGAAATGTACGACTGCGGGCTTCTTGACAAGTTTGACGACCCTGTTGCAGAAATCAACGAGGTTGCCATGCGTGGTCGCAGGGCAATGAAGAAGACCTATAATAAGATATACTGATTATTTGAATACCTTTTCCTCGGTGAAATCCGGCTTGTAGCACTCCGAACTCTCAGGTTCCTGTGTCCAGCCGTTGTCGAAACCGAGCGAGAACATGAAATGCGCGACTTCCGCGTATTCTTCGGATGTTATCTTGCGTGACATCTCCGGA